>JBBSJZ010000621.1:0-3657 GCA_038256795.1 Pirellulales bacterium
CGCGGCATCGGTGATGGATCGTTCGAGTCTACCGAAAGAGTGAGCGGTAGCCGCCAGGCAGCGAGTCTCGCCGTCGTCGATCTCGATGGAGATGGCAATCTCGATGTTATCGCCACGTCGTTGAGTGATAACAATGCCGTGACAATTGTGTACGGGACCGGCGATTTGCAATTCAAATCGCCTCAGGACATCACGGACGTGGGGCAAGGCCCGCTGTCGATTCGAGTCTTCGATTGGGGCAGCCAACTCACACTGCCGGACAAGTCTGTCGTGCTTGGACCGCGAGATGGGAAACCTGACCTGATTGTGGCCAATAGTGGCGTCATCCCTGGCCCATTCAACGCCATCGGACCTCCTGGCATCGTGATTTTGCCCAGGTTAGAGGACGACCAAAACAGCACGTCTCTTTTTGGTGATCCAATTTCTCTGGCCCCAGCCGAGCAACCGTTGGACATCGAGATCACCGACTTTGATCGCGATGGGACGCCCGATATTGCGGTAGTCGATCGCGGCGGGTTCTTTGTGATCTATGGCGCGGCTCCCAATATCCAAGCGAACGTGATCGCAGCCGCTGCCCGTGATTTAGGAACGGTGGTTCACGTTGTCCAACCGACGTTGACGATCGTGCCAGGGCACGAGGATTCCTGGTTCCGCATGAAGGTCGCTAGCGAAGGAGTCGTGGGTGCGGGTGATCAAGTCATCGACTTTTCTGCCGGATTTTCCCACCTGACGGGGCTGGGGCTGCAAATGGAAGTGGTCGATTCGAAAGGCGTGATTCGCGGAAGCGGAGATCGACTGCGTATCGTGGCTCAGCAGGGCGAAATTTTATTTGCCCATATCTTCAGCCGTCGGGCTGCCACCGGTGTCGCCGGCGCTGGTGCTTACACCTTAGTCATTGAGACGCTACCGCAATTAGTTTCAGTGGAAGCTCCGGTCTTACTACCCGGGCAAGGCGACGTACCCGGTGGCACGACCGCAAGTCTCGTACTGGTGTTTCAAGGTGATCGACTGGACTCTATTTCGGCACAAGATCCCTACAATTACAGCGTGACTTGGCTGGGCGCGGACGGAATGCTTGGCACCGACGATGATCGAAACATCCTCGTCGGTTCAGGAGTCGATGCGGCTCAGTCAGTCATCTACAGTCCCAGCGGCAATCGTGACGTCGCCAGCGGTCGCACCTATCCCACGGCCGTACGTCAAACGGTCACGTTACTATTTCGCGAAGCACTTCCCGTGGGCTCGTACAAGATAAAAGTCTCGTCACGGGTGCAAGCCGAGTCGTTCGATCCGGTTGAACTCGGTTTGCTAACACCTCGTGCCGGTTTCAATGGACACGAGACAGTATCAGTCGACGCGGGGCAATTCCGAAAGGATAGCTCGAAACTCGTGGTCGACCTCGTTCGAACGCCAGGTGCGCTCGGTAACCTTGACGCCCTGGAAGTGGGCACGCGATTTCTGACGCAATTGCACGCCGATTTGGGATCGCAGTTGGATAGCGTACTCACGGACGCTGGGGACAACGTTCGTCGCAACACCGACCAACTGCTTGCTCAGATCGTCGCGACTCTCGCACCGGCAATTGGAACTCCAGGAGCTCGACCTGTCTCGCTGCTGGTTCTATTGCTCGATCCCGTGTCGATCTCATTGGTGGACCCCGAGGGAAAGAGTTTTCAATACGACTTGCAGAAGAATACGGTTGCGAACCAACTCACAAACAGTTTTGTGCAAGTTGGCGGCAACGTGGAATTGGTTGTTATTGCCCAACCGTCTGGCATTTTTAATCTCAACATCGCAGATGTCCCACCATTGGCTCGCGGAGGATGGGCGTATCTGGGAAACAACATCAACATCGTGCAACCGCTCACGGCAGCGATTCGTGGTTCGGAAAGTGCTGACGGCCAACGTTCGTTCCGACTCGGTATTGAGGTATCGGCAGCAATTGCAGCATTGTCGATTGCTCGACCAGTACCTTCAGCATTACTAAACGTACCCAAAGCACTCATGTTGAACTTGGTTGCCTCGGCTACTAACTCAATTCTCTTATCTTCTCGAGAGATCCTGAACACAGACGCGAAATCAACTCGCTCGGCACAGCCTTTTCCGGATCTCTTGATCGACGAGATCAGTCCCACTCAAACTTTCGATGAGTTGCAAGATGCCTGGGAACAATTCTTGAAGTCATGGACGGATATTCGGCAGGGTTTACGTGCAGGTTTGCTCAAAGAATTTTCGCGTTCACTTGAGCGGTCAATCATCTTTCCGATCAGTCCAGAAATGGTGGGGGATCTGCTCGATGTGGCGTCGTGGATGACGAACCGTAAAAAGTCAAAGGCTCCAAATGCTAAAAACAACGATGGACCTGCGCCGACTCGCGAGAAATTCCTAGACACACAGCCTGAACCAGCCGGCGACGAAGTCCGTCGTCGGTCCGTCGGAGATGCTAAGACGATTCATCTAGGCCATGCATCCTCATCCACAAAGAACATTGATGGAACCGTTACAAGAGCAACCCAAGACACTGGAACAGTGGCGTCCCTACTTGAGGGCGCTCGCACAAATGCAGATCGAAAGTCACCTGCAAGCGAAAATTGACGCGTCCGACATTGTGCAACAGACGCTGCTCGAAGCTCATCGAGGAGCGGAGCAATTTCGAGGGGAAAGTGAGGATGAGCTCCGTGGTTGGTTGCGACGCATCATGGCGAGGAATCTCGCGGATGAAGTGCGAAAGCATCGTCGAGGTAAGCGAGACGCCAACTTAGAGCAGTCGTTGCAAGATGCACTGACGAATTCGTCGATTTGCTTAGAACGTTACCTCGATGGTGGAACATCAAGTCCCGAAACCCGCGCCATGCGTAATGAACAATTGATTGAATTGTCCGTTGCTATTGAATCGCTACCGGAAGATCAGCGACGGGCTGTCACGCTTCACCATCTACAAGGTAAGTCCTCAGCCGAGATCGCGCACCAGTTGGAGAAAACTGAAATTGCGATCGCGGGACTGCTTCGAAGGGGACTGAAACGACTACGAGAACTAATGGCCGACAAGAGTGAGACTTAATCAATGTTAAACTTGAATATGGAACTCGATGACCGTGAACAAAAATTGGATGAGGCCGCGGCCAAGTATTTTGAACTCAAGTCGCGAGATGTTCCTTTCGACCGCGAACAATGGCTAGCTCAGTATCCTGATTTGGCCGAAGAGCTTGCCGGTTTTCTGAGCGACATAGAACAATTCATCCCCCCAACTTCGCTCGGGAAGGTTCCCGGCACACAGGGCGTTGACGAAACCTTATTATTGAAAAGCCACGATCCCGTCAAAATCAATTCAACCGTCCATCGATTGTTGGGATCAACCAATCCAGCAAAACGCTATCGGCTGCGAGAGTTCCTCGCACGTGGGGGCATGGGCGAAGTTTGGCTGGCTGATGACGTCAATGTTGGGCGTTTGGTGGCTTTAAAGAAAATTCGCGAGAACCACCGCGGAGGCCGGCTGATGGAAGAGAGGTTCCTCGTTGAGTCTCAAATCATGGGGCAACTGGAACACCCTTGCATCGTACCTCTGCACGACTTGGGACGCGATGAAGCGGGTGACTTGTATGCAGCCATGAAGTTAGTGCAAGGACACAGTTTGAAGCAGCGACTCACGGCGTTTCA
>JBBSJZ010000622.1:0-3647 GCA_038256795.1 Pirellulales bacterium
CAAACTTAGTTCACCCGGTAATTCTTCGACTGAAATCCGTAGTTGACGTTCGATACTACCCTGGGATGCCGCAGTCGCCGGACGTGCGGCGCGCCGCTGGCCTTGGCGGTTTCTGATCTCGTCGCTCGCAACCAGAAGGTTCACCCCCAGGTTAAACTCCCTCCCAACGAGAACCAGAGATCGGCTGCGAGCAAGCAGAAACAGGAAAAGCCGCACACTGCCGCGAGCGGGATCGTAACTTTGGGGACGTTTCCACAATTGCCAGAAAACCGTCACCGTCACACTCTCGGCATCGCAGTTTTGATGACACACACCCGCCGCAATCGAGTAAACGTAGTACTCGTATCGTTCATACAAATCCTGTAACGATCCACGATCACCCGCTCGTATTTCTTCGACGAGCTGCTCGTCTGATTTCAAGGCCTTTTCAACCAACATCACGCATCCGTCATTTCTCTTCAATTATTTGAGGCAAAAAACTTGCTTGCGGAATCGGAATCACCGCGTCCGTCAGCCAGCACTCCTCGAACCGCGGACTGGATTTAGCCGGAATCCGCTGTGGGTTGTTCGGTCTATCATCGCTATTCTCTGCAAACTCCGTACCTTCAACCGGCTGTGGTTCAATGAATGGCTTTTTTTGTCGACTGAGCAGGAATTGATAGGCGTGCGAAAGACCGGTTAGGTCCACGACGGTCGCCGTCACCGATGCCTGGTCCTCTTCGATCGCCGCGCGACCCACCAGGCACGTTAGGTGTCCGACCAGTGGCAGGTACGGTTCTGTTCGTACGAGTCGATTGAAGTTGTCATACGGCCCCGTCTCGAGGCGATTTTGCGGCGACGCGAGACTGTAGCAGACGATCATTTCGTCCGGCGTTAAAGCTGATGCTTTTAATGCCGCCAATTGATTCACCACCACGTCCCTCGGGCCCCAACTCGATTGAGCGACAGCTGGATCAAATCGATCGACCAACAATGGAGTTGAGTCTGGAAATGAGACCTCACGTGTCTCAGCTTGAAACGCATTCCAGATAAACGCAGCCGAAATGCCGACGCACAGACCTAGGGCAACGACAATCAATCGAGTCCGTCCCCACAAACCCGAGTCTTTAAAAATAGGATCGTTCACGGAAGCAAATCCTCCTCACCGCTGCGGAGTTTGTTGATACCACCCGGCTCTTCGCAGTGTGTTTCCAGAGCCGAGTGAAATCGTTTAGATCGCTTGCAGTAGGCGTGTCCAAACCAGCAAACGCAACGAGTCGACTTTGTCGCCTCGGATGACGGGATAGCCAGCTTGCTGGAGTGGTGCTGTCCAGGGCGGAAGCTCGTCGCCGGTAATGAGGAACTGGAGTGGTGACTCAGGATCATTCTCGCTCACGCGGACTGCTGGCGGTCGCGTCTTCGAGTTGACCGCGACACCCGAGAAGGTTCGCTTCTCGGTGATTGCGACCGCGATCGCCATCGCATCCGCTGGCCCCGCATCCTTGCCCGTGAGTGCGGCCTCGGTAGCCACCGTCACCGCCACCGGGTCAATCGCGTGCTGGTTGACCACGAGCGCCGCCAATCGGGTGACCGTTTCGATCTCGTCGGGTTTCCATCGTTCGTTGTCACTCGGTGCGATCGCGCACACCACAACCCCCGCCTGGGTCGCCACGTCAGTCCATCCGGCAAGCGTCTTCTCGGGAGAAACACCACCCGGATTGAGCAACAAGATCATTAATCCCAACCGTTTTAATTCTGTCTCCGGTTTGGGGGCCACGATCGCTGCACTATTGGGTGCGTCGGGCAACTTCAATGCTTCGACGTTCCAGGACTTGCCGGCATCGGTGAACGATTTTGGCAGCTCGAATGAATCACCCTTGGATACGGCTGCCGGCTTGAGGTCCACCGTCAATGTTTGATCACCGCGACGAATGACAATTGCGAGCGTCGTGTCGCTCTGGGCGGTGAGCAACAATCGGCGCAGCGACTGGATATCGCGAACATCGACCTTGCCTACTTTCTCGATCACATCGTTGACTTCCAGTGACGCTAATTCCGCGGGCGTTCCGGGCACGATTGCGTCGACGACCACCTGCGATTGGGTGTCGCCTTCAGCACCAACACGACGGACGATCAATCCGAGTCGCTGGGGATCTAGGGGCGGGATTGATTCGACGAGTCGCACTTGCAATTCGAGCGTTTCATCACCGCGTCGAAGCCGAATCGGTAACGAATCACCAGCGTCGTAGGCACCGAGTTGTTGCTTGATATCGAGGTGCCGACGAACCGTGATACCAGCGACCGATTCGATCACATCGCCGGCGAGGATTCCCGCCTCCTCAGCTGGCGAACGCACTCGCACCGTCGCGACTTCCGTACCATCATCATACGGATCTTGCGTTCTAGCAACGATGCCAATCACGCCCGCCTTGATCGACTCGCCCGCAATCAATCGATCGAGTTTCGTTGCCAAAGTCTGGGACGGAATCGCGAAAGCGATCCCCGAGTCGTACCAGTCAGTGATGTTCTCGGCGCCACCCTCAGCGATCGCGGGAATAAGGATGCCATGAACGTGACCCGCCAAATCGATCAATGGTCCGCCGTAGAGCGACGGTGAAACGCGCGCATCCGTTTGAATCGCGATCCCGTCCAATCGACCGACGGCGCTGAGAATTCCTCGGCTGACCATTGGCGTTGCCTCAGTCCCATAGCGTCCCACCGCGATCACGGTCTTGCCAATCCGTTGGTCGGGTGGCGCGGTGAACGTGAGCGGCACGAGCGGCACGTCAACGTCCACCTTGAGTAACACGAGTTGACGATGATGATCTTGCGAGATCGTTCTCGCGACCTTGCGAGTGCCATCGGGGAGCGTGACGAGTCGGGTGACCGACGGATTTTGAACGACGAGGCTCGACGTGAGTACGTAGCCGTCGGTCGATACGATCACACCGGAGGTCGGCGCATCGCTCGCGACTTCGCCGCCGTCACCGGTTGCCGTACCAATTTGATCAATGGTCACGATCGACGGTAAAACGACGGCGGCGGCTTGCCGAACGGCAGCAGCAATTCGCAGCCGGTAGTCCTGCTCGGGATTCGATTCCTGGGCGCGGGCAGCGCCGATCCCCAGCCACGCGGTGATCCAGAGTGCCAGGCATCCGCCCGCCCATGAATTCATGTTGTTGATGGATTTCATTTTTGGCTTTGAGACATCAAGGGCGAAGGGTGATGGGAAGGATGTCGCTACCACGCTGGATCGTCAACTCGACCGCATCGCGACGATCGATCGTCCGCAGCACATCGCGAAGCGTCACCTGGTCCGCGATCCGCTTGCCTCGCACCATCAACAACAAATCGTCGGGTCGAAGTTCGGCTTTCGAAGCGGCGCTACCGAGCCGCACATCGTCAACGTACGCGGGCGTTTTTTCCAGCACATCCGGGATCAAGATTAATCCCAACGTCTCGAAGTTGTGCGACGTGTCGCGCGGTAGCTCGGCAGCACCCGTATCCGCGAGCGACGACTTTCGGCCAGCGATAATGTCCCCGATGGCTTGCCGAAGGGTGTCGGCGGGCAATGCGTAATTCAACCACACACCGGTGCCGACATCGCGAAGCTCTTTACCGAGCATGCCGATGAGTTGTCCCTCGGCATTGATCACGGCGCCGCCAGC
>JBBSJZ010000623.1:0-3640 GCA_038256795.1 Pirellulales bacterium
GTCGATCGTCCTTCATCACCGACCTCGTCCGACTCGAGAACGCGGAACCTGCGCCGATCCAGCGGGCAATTCAATTGCTGCGCAATCTCGGCGGCACCGAGGCGGCACTTGTCCGCCCCATGGTCAACGCTAATGGCGTCCCGTTCCGACGCGCCGTTTTTCAACAAGAAGGCAATAACGCCGGCGGCGATAACCGCAACGCGGGCGCCCAGCAGATTCCTGCGGGCGACGCGACTCCCGAATCCGGTGCCGGTGTGATCGGTGACACTGACATTCAATTCGTCCCCGAGCTCGGCGTGATCATCATCCGAGGTGCGAAACGCGACGTCGAACGCGTTCGCAGCGTCATTGATGAGATCGAAAAACAAAGCGAAGTCACGCGCCCGTCGATCGAAGTCGTCCCGCTCCAGCACGCGGACTCGAACGCCGTCGCGACATTGCTCAAACAACTCTACGACGACGTGCTGTCGGCTCGCCAAGGCGAAGTCAGCATCACGGCACTGGATGCACCGAACTCACTCCTGCTCATTGGTCGCAATGAAGCCATTCTTGGGCTGATGGACTTGATCAAGAAGATCGACCAACCGGTCGAAGAGTCGAGCCGCTTGCGAGTCTTTCGTCTGCAACATGCCTCCGCCACGGATGCTGAGACGACGATTCGCGATTTTTTTGTCGATCGTCCCGGCGAAAATGAAGACCCACGTCCGGCACTCGGATTCCGTGTTCGTGTCATCGCCGATTATCGCACCAACTCGCTCATCGTCAGTGCCAGCCCTCGTGATATGAACGAGGTCACGCGGATGATCAACGAAATCGATACTCAAGAGGTCTCCGCCAGCCTCGAGCTCAAGATTTTCAAGCTCAACAACGCGATCGCCGAAGACTTGGCTACCGTGCTGCAATCGGCCGTCAACGGTGACGGCGATGGCACGACGGACGAGAACGTGGCTGCCCGGGCATCGACGCTGTCCATCGTTTCGATCGATAGTGACGGAAATCGCATTCTCGATTCCGGCGTACTCGCCGGCGCCGTGATCACGGCGGATACGAATGCCAACGCGATCGTCGTGCGAGCGCCTGCGGCGAGCATGTCGCTCGTGGGTGAATTGATTCGCCAACTCGACCAAGCACCCGGACTCGATTCGCTCGTGAAGGTATTCACCATCGAAAACGGTGATGCGGCGCAGTTGACCACCGCCCTCGAATCGTTGTTCGGCTCAACCGCCTCGACCAATGGAACGAGCGTCGGCGCCAGTAATCTCGCCGGGTTGGCGTCGACGACCGCGAGCGAAAGCTCGCTCGTGCCACTGCGATTCTCGACCGACATTCGCACCAACAGCATCATTGCCAGTGGTTCGGAGGAAGACCTCGAAGTCGTCGAAAGTATTCTGCTTCGACTCGATAGCAAGGGTTTCTCGGAGCGGATCACGGAAGTGATTTGGTTGCGGCAAGCGGACTCCGACGGGGTCGCCGCGGCGATCCAGGAATACGTGCAAACTCGCCAAACGGGAACCCAACGAATCCAGCAATTCCAACAGGGCGGCTTGGCCGTCACGGACTTGCCCGATCGTGACTTGATCGTCGTCTCCGAACCGCTGACCAACAGCCTGCTGATCAGCGTCTCGCCACGATTGTACGAGGAAGTGCGTCGCTTGATCGACAAGCTCGACCGTCGCCGCCCGATGGTGCTCATCAAGATCGTCATCGCCGAAGTGCAACTCAACGACCTGTTCGAGATCGGTGGCGAACTCGGATTGCAAGATTCGTTGCTCTATGACCGCGGCGTGGCCACCGGAGCACTCGGCGGCGGGACCCCAGGACCGAATTCGACGCCTGGATTTAACTTTAACAACGTCGGCACCCCAAATTCGAATAACACGTCCCAGGGGACGACCGCCGCTCGTGGCGTTTCCGCGCTCGGCGTGGGGCTGACCAACACCGCATCCGGCGCCGGTGGGTTCGTGCTGACGGCGGCGAGCGAGTCGATCAACGTGCTGTTCCGCTCGCTGCAAACGGCCAACCGATTGCAAATCATTAGCCGTCCACAAATCATGACCCTCGACAATAACGTCGGGTTCGTTCAAGTCGGCCAGCGCGTGGCACGTCCCAACTCGGTGAACGTGACCGGATTGAACACGGCGATCGGTGTCACCGATGTTGACGTCGGCTTGATCTTGCAAGTCACACCTCGCGTGGGCTCGGATGGTTTGATCACGATGACGGTTCAAGCCGAACGTTCGGCGATCAATAACACGTCCCCGGGGCAAGTGATCGGCATCTTCAACGAAGCACCCGTCACCGTCCAACCGATCGACACGACCGAGGCACAATCGCAAGTCAATGCGTACAACAATCAAACCGTCGTCTTCGGCGGCTTGATCCAAAAGACCCGTAGTAACAACTCACGCCGCGTTCCGTATCTGGCGGATATTCCGCTCCTCGGTTACTTCTTCAAGTTCGATCAAGAGATTGAGGTGCGTAGCGAGTTGCTGCTCGTGCTGACGCCGATGATCGTCACCGGTGAAGAAGACCTCGAGTACGTCAAGGCGACGGAGTCGGCTCGCATGAGTTACTGTCTCGCCGATGTCGTCGAAGCTCACGGCGACGTGGGACTGCAGCCCGGTTACGGATTGTGGGGACCCGCCGTGGGGCAAACGATCTATCCCGACATGCAACCCACCGTGGATCACATGTATGACTCAAGCGGCAATGCGATCGATGCATTGCCACCGGGTGCTCGCGTGATCTCCGACGTTCCCCTCGGCGAAAGTACGCTGCAAAGTGCCCCCGTCGAATCGATCCCCAGCTTGTTCGAATCGGCCCAGCCGATCGAATCGGGAGTCTTGTTCAATTCACCGAACGGCGAGTCCGGTGCGCCGAGCAAAACGGTGGACATCTTGAAGCAAAGTGATGCCTTCTCGGCACCACAAGCGTGGACCGAGAGCACACCGGCGCCCGCCACTCGCGTGAGCTGGCAAACGGCCACCACCAACACGACAGCTCCCAAAACCGGAGCTGCACTACCGCAAAAGTTGCCTTCGTCTCCCGCGACGACGACGACTCCCACCGCCAGCCCTTCAACTCGTAAATCATGGACCCGATGATGCAAAATCCGAATTGCAAACCGAAGACGAGTCGCCACTGGATCGTGACGGTCGTGATGACGGCACCAATCCTCGTGGCCAGCGCCGGCCAAATCGGGTGCTCGTCAATGGGCCCGAAGAATCTGTTCGCGAAGGACAAACCAGTCTCGGTGAATCCCGAAAAGAAGTCACTGGCGAGCAAGATGCCTTGGGCCAAGAAAGACAAGTTGCCGGAGCCTTACCCGAACCCGGCTCGAATGGCAGTGACTTGGACGCCGGATACGCTCGTGCAAACGGGTCGCACTCCGACGCGTGGCTTCGGCGGACGCATCTACTTTTATGACGAGAAAGCGCACGCGGTGCCCGTCGAGGGATCGCTCGTGATTCACGCGTTCAACGAAGATGCCAAGGACCCCAAGAATCGCAGCAAGCGATTCGAATTCACGCCAGAACAATTCACGCGGCACTACAGCCAATCGGATCTCGGCGCTACGTACAGCGTTTGGGTGCCCTGGGATGCGGTCGGTGGCGCCCAAGAACGCGTTTCGCTCGTCGCA
>JBBSJZ010000624.1:0-3606 GCA_038256795.1 Pirellulales bacterium
AAGAGAGTTGGCAGTCGTCAGTTGGCAGTCGTCAGGGAGAATGTCTCCGCCGTGCTGCCTTGACTGCCAACTGCCAACTGCCAACTCCTTATCTTTCTCAATGCCCTTGACTCGGGTGATCGATTCGTCGTATTCCCGCCGCACACCGGAAAGTTATCACGCTGGGGATTGGCATTTCACGAGGAGATGCAGGTTGAACCAGCATGGTGGCTTCGGCACCGAGAGGGCCGCTCATGGAAGAGATTGGTGGCAAGTCACTTTGGCTTGCATTATGAATGCCTCACCGCGAAGAAGGAGAGTCGCGTTGAACCGCCTCGCATCAACACCCGGTCCCACACTCGGCTATCGTGTGTTCAGCACCGCCGCCCTATTGTTGCTCGTTTCGTCCACGGACGTTTCAGCCCAATTCGCGATGCCGCCGAGCACGCCAGCGCCGCCCGCAACCACGGCGCTGCCGGCGCCGCCGCCAGCCGCCGCGAATGGCATGAGTTTGATCAGCCAGAGTCGGGCGTCGATCGCTCGACGCGATTATCAATCGGCCGTCTCGCTGTATCGGCAAGCCGCTGTGGCTGCCCAAGCCGCGTCGGGCCAGAACGCATCTTCGCTCGCGGCCGAAACCGCCAAGCTGAGATCGGAACTCGTCGCCGCTGGCATCGAAGCACCGCTACTCGCCTTGCCACCATCGACGCCGCAGCCACCGTTGACACCGCTCGGTAACTTAACCGCTCAAGCGATGCCACCAGCACCGGGAAGCGATTCGCTCGCCGATCGCAAACGCGAAGCGTTACGATTGGTCGCCACCGGTCGCGCCGCCCTGGACCGCAACGAGGTGGCAACCGCCTACAGCCTCGCGAAACAAGCGACAGCGCTGCAGGTTCCTGAACAAGAATTTGCTGCGGGTGAGCCTCGCGTTTGGCAATTGATGCTCGACGCGGAATCCGCTGCCCGACGCGCGGGCATCGATAGCGGCGCCGTCCAGCAAGCTTCGGGCATCATGTCGAGCCCCGGCTCGTCCCCGGTCCAGCAAGCCGGTGGTGCCGCCGCGACAGGCCAGTCGTCGCCGTTTGGCAACATCCAACAAGTTCAAAACCTCGCCCCGCTTGGTGGCGGTAGTGAAGGCGAACGTCTTTATCTCCAAGGTCTTGATGCTCTCTCGGCTGGCGACAACGAAAAGGCTCGTGCCAAATTCGTCGAAGCGTGGAAGTACGAGGGCGACCTCGACCTGACCACGCGTCGTCAATTGTCCGATAAGCTGACGCTGTTGCAACCGACCAAGTTGCCCGGCACTGGCGGTGCAAAAGATGCACCGATGACGGCGATCCAAAAAGCCGAGCTCGAGTCGAAGCAAAAGACCGCTCGGCTGTATAGCGAAGTTACCAAGGAACTGACCTCGGCCGAACAAATTCGCTCGGAAGAACCGCTCGACGCGCTCGATCAACTCGAACGGCTTCGTCGCCGCGTCGAAGGAGCGGATGTCGATGACGCCGCCAAACAATCGCTGCTTGCCATGGTAGGTCGTGCACTCACGGACCAAAAGGGTTACGTGAATGCCAACAAAGCGGACATCGACTTGAAACTCAAAAATCAAGCGGTGCGAACGGAGATGGCCAACGATGCGGCGCTGGAATCACGCATTGATGACGAGGTCGTTTCACTCGTCGATAACTTCAACAAATTGATGACGGAGCGTCGATTCCCCGAAGCGGAAGTCGTCGCCAAGCAAGTCGCCGAGCTCAAGCCCGGATCCGAAATCGCCAGCGGTTTGATCACTCAAAGTCGCATGGGCACGCGTTTGATGATGAACGAGGAGATTCGCGACGCCAAAGAACTCGGCATCGTCGATAGCTTGCTCGATATCGATCGGAGTGCCGTGATGATGAATCCGAATCGCGAGTACGCGTTACCAGAAGCACGCACGTGGAGCGCGATGAGTTCGCTGCGACTTCGCCAGGACAACGATTTCCGTGGCTCCGCCGTGGAGCAGGACATCATGCGAAAGATCGACACGCCCGTCAGCGTCAAGTATCGCAACCGACCGCTTGGCGAAGTGTTACAAGAGCTGTCTTCGATGACTGGCATTCCGATGGTGCTCGACGAGCGAGCACTCGCGGCGCTGCGGGTGACTGCCGACTCGCCGGTGACGTTGCAACTGCAAAGTTCGATCTCGCTCAAAAGCGCCTTGAATTTAATCCTCAGCTCGCTCGATTTGACTTACGTGATCGAGAACGACGTGATGAACATCACGAGTCAAGAAGCGAAGGCCAGTAAGGTTTACCCCAAGACGTACCGCGTCACGGATTTGGTCACACCGATTCCGAACTTCTCAACCGGATACGATGACGGCTTGGCGGGGGCACTTGCTGCCGCCTATCGCATGGCCGATCGTCGCAACGATGTGCAAATCATGCCCGTCTCGATGACGGACATGGGGATGGGAATGGCCGGTGGAAATGCCCAGATGGGTAACAACATGCTCGGCCAATTCCAACCCTCGGGTGGCGGAGCTTACGGCTCCAGTGCCGCGCAAGGTCTCGGCGGAGCCGCCGGCGCGGATTTTCAATCGTTGATCCTGTTGATTCAAACGACGATCCGTCCGGACACATGGGAGTTAATGGGGGGGCCGAGTGCCATTTCTCCGTATCCCCAAAACTTGAGCTTGGTCGTGCGAACCACGAGTGATGTTCACGAAGAGATTCGTGACTTGCTCGAGAATCTGCGGCGTTTGCAAAACCTGCAGATCACGATCGAAGTTCGCTTCGTTACGTTGTCGGATAACTTCTTCGAGTCCATCGGTGTCGACTTTGACTTGAGCTTTGACGACAACAACAACACCGTCCGCGACGACGACAGTGGTCCGGCCGTGACGATCGGGATTGAGAACAGCGGGTTACCGACTCGTGACTTCGACATCAAACTCAATAACACCTTGGCGGCCGCCAGTGGTTTCGGTTCGCCCAATCCCGCGGCTGGAACAACACTCGGATTCGCGATCATGAGCGACATCCAGGCGTTCTTCTTCTTGCGTGCAGCTCAAGGCGACAGTCGAACGAACGTGATGCAGGCTCCGAAGGTGACGTTATTCGATGGCCAACTGGCAACAATTTCGGATCAAACCCAGCGTCCGTTCGTGGTCAGCATCACGCCGGTCGTGGGCGACTTTGCCGTCGCTCAGCAACCCGTCATCGTGGTGCTCAATGAGGGCGTTCAATTAAATGTGCAGGGTGTGGTCAGCGATGACAAGCGGTACGTTCGTTTGACGCTGTTACCCACGTTCAGCCAGATCGGTGAAGTGAACACGTTCACTTACGAAGGCCGTCGTTCGACGAGTCGAAATAGCCAAACACGCCAGGACACCAATGGTGACGGCGTGATTGACGACAACGACAATTCGACCGATGACACCGCGGCCGATGTGATCGAAGGCACGACGGTCCAGCAACCCACGCTGGCATCCACCTCGGTCCAAACCACGGTGAGCGTGCCCGATGGTGGGACCATTCTGTTGGGTGGTATCAAGCGATTGTCGGAGAACCGCAACGAATCCGGTACGCCGATGCTGAGCAAGATCCCATACATCAGTCGGCTGTTCCGCAACGTCGCGATCGG
>JBBSJZ010000625.1:0-3585 GCA_038256795.1 Pirellulales bacterium
AGAACGATAACATGCTTTTTCAATTCACGCGGTGCGGCCGGCATCGCACCTGGTCTAAAACTCATCCGTCACTTCACGATTCTCACGAATGGCAACGGCGTCGCCAATCCTGGTCAAGTCACTTGCCTGGTCAGGTCACTGATGGCCGCCAGGGCCAGTGGAGTCCGCAAGCGGCGCCGACGGACCGTGATAACCGCGCTAAACCTAACTGAATCGAAAATTTCCGCCATTGCCAGCACCTGGTTTGGCACACTTGGTGTAGTTTGTGAATTGTAATTCGAGTCTTGACCCGAGTTCCTAAGGAAAAGAAAGAGAACCCATGGCGAGTAGTGCCAGTGTGTGGGGAGTCGAAATCGGACAATCAGCGCTCAAAGCGCTGCGATGTTCGCTCGTCAATGGTGAAGTGGTGGCCAGTGCCTTCGACTTCATCGAATACCCAAAAATTCTGAGCCAACCGGACTCGGACCCCGAAGCGATGATCGCCGATGCGCTCGGCCAATTGCTCGATCGCAACGACTCGTTCAACGAGAAGGTGTGCATCAGTATTCCGGGCCAGAGCGGGTTGGCGAAGTTCTTCAAGCCGCCGCCGGTTGAGGTCAAGAAGGTCGGTGACATCGTTCGCTACGAAGCGAAGCAACAGATCCCATTCGACCTCGAGGACGTCGTTTGGGATTTCCAAATGATGCCCGGCAGCATGGTCGAAGAGGGCTATGCGCTGGAGAGCGAAGTCGGTTTGTTCGCGATGAAGCGAGAGCAGGCGTACCGCCAACTCGCACCGTTCGACAAAGCCAACATCGAAGTCGATGTCGTCCAGCTCGCACCGCTGGCGCTCTACAACATGGTCGCCTACGACCGCATGAACGAGTTGATCGAAGCGGATTTGTTCGATCCGTCCAACCCGCCGCCGTCGACCGTGATCCTATCGATCGGTACGGATTCGAGCGATTTGATCATCACCAACGGGTTCCGCATTTGGCAGCGTAGCATGCCGATCGGCGGCAACCACTTCACGCGTCAATTGTCCAAGGACCTGAAACTCACGTTCGCCAAGGCTGAGCACCTCAAACGCAACGCTCGCGAGGCCGCCGATCCGAAGCTCGTGTTCCAAACCATGCGGCCCGTCTTCAATGACTTGGTCACCGAGATCCAGCGTTCGATCGGGTTCTTCCGCAGCCTCGACAAGAAGGCCAAAATTGGCGATATGCTGATCACCGGTAACACGGTGAAGATGCCGGGTTTGTCGGCTTACATTAGCAAGAACCTCGGTCTCGAGGTGCAAGTCGTCGACGACTTCAAGCGTCTTGGTGGTGAAGAGGTGATGGGCATCCCGACCTTCCGCGACAACGTGCCGACGTTCGCGGTGTGTTACGGATTGTGCCTGCAAGGGCTCGGCGTCAGCCAAGTTCATGCCAGCCTTGTGCCCCAAGAAATCAAGACCGCGCGGATGATCCGGGCCAAAAAACCGTGGACCCTCGTGGGGCTGGCGGCACTGCTCATGGCGATGGCCGGGCATTACGGGTTCACCGAGCGATCCTGGGCCCAAACGCATCCGGATCTGTGGGGCAGTGCGTCATCCGCGGTCGCCGACATGGCTTCCTACAGTTCGACTCAAACGAGCGAAGACGAATTGCTCGCCGCCAGGCTCGTTTACCTCAACAAACTTGGCGAAGAAATTTCTGGCAACGCCGAACGGCGATTGTTGTGGATGGAAGCGATCCGGGCGCTCAACGAAGCGATCCCGCGCGAGGCGTGGCCCGAGGGTAAAGTACCCAGCCCCCTCGAGGTGAAAATGGAAGATCGCATCGACATTCAAATCACCGAGCTCGAGTCGAAGTACTACGAGGACCTCGCGACTTGGTACGTGCCCACGGTGGCGACGCGTTACAACGAAGAAATTCGGAACTGGATGCGAGTCACGAAAGCGACGCCGCCCGTGAATCTTGAAGCCGAAACGGGCCCGACGGGTCCGGGTTGGGTCTTTCAAATGAAGGGCTACCATTACTTCAACGGAGCCAAGGCGGCACTGGCCGGAACCGAAGGTAGTGATCACGTTCGCAAGTACTTGACCACGAACTTCTTCAAAAAACCGATTCTCTTGCCCGACCAAGACGGCAATCCGATGACGTGGACACCGTTGGAGATGGGATTCAGCTTCCCACTATTGCTCAACGAAAGCAAACCGGTGCCGACCAAGATCCCGAACTCTGAATACGATCCGGACGCCGTGCAATTGGCGATCCAAAACGGCACCTGGACACCGCCACCGCCGGCTCCGATGTCCACCGCAGCGACGGCGCCGGTCGGGCCGCTGACGGCGACCACCACGGACGGCAAGACACTCGTGGTCGCGCCGATGCTCGATGTGCGAAGACTGGACTTCGTCTATCAAGTCGTGTGGCGAGAAACGCCGCTGAGCAAACGAATTGAAGCGAGGGCTGAAGCGGAAAAAGCCGCTGCCGAGGCCCCCGTAGACGCTCCTGTCGAAACCGCCGCAGCGGATGATTCAGTGGCAACGAATCCTTAGATCGATCGCTCGTTTCAACGTCGCACGAGTCCCGGACTCGTGATTCACACCTACAGCTCTACCCTCACCAAGCCAGCACCGTCGGACACGAATCATGGACCAGGTTAAACAGTTTCTGAAAGTCGCGATGAAGTACGGTTTTTGGATCGGCAGCGCCGTCGTGCTGCTGGGGTCGCTCGGCATTTGGTTCATGACCACCAGCAAGCTGACCGAGGAAGCGGACGCGCAAACCGCGAAGATCGAGGGGGAAATCACGCAGGTCGCCAGCACCCGCTCGCGATTGCCCGAGCATCCGAATCCCACGTCGCACGCGGCAATGGAAATCAAGATCGAAAAACGCCGGGACGAAGTCGTGCTCGCTTGGCAAAGTGTTTACGATCGTCAACGAGATATCCTCACTTGGCCCGTCGGCAAGATCCGTCAAGAATTGATCGACGAGCTCGCCGACAAAATTCCGATCGAACTGTACTACGAGCATCCGACGCTGCCCGAAGATGAGTTGGAATCGAGTCTGCTCAATAACTACCAATACTACATCGGCAACGCGCTGCCTGAGATTGCCAAGATCGGTAATACCGAATGGACCGCGACGTTCGACCCCGCCCTCGGTGGCGGTGGTGGTGGTGGAATGGGCGGCATGGATATGGGCGGCATGGATATGGGTGGCATGGATATGGGTGGCGGTTATGGTGGTGGCGGCGGCTACGGTGACGGCATGGGCACAGCGACGGGTCGCGACGATGGCCCGTTGGTCAATTGGCCCAGCGGAGGCCAAAACAGCTTGCTCAGCGACTTGTTCCCGTGGCGTGGTAAGCGACCGACGACGCTTGACGTTTACTACTCCCAGGAGAACCTGTGGATCCTCACCCAAATGATGCAAATCATCAGCAATGTGAACGGTGATGCTCGACAACGATTCCAGGCCAAGATTCGCGAAATCGTTCGACTCTCGATCGGCAAGTCGGTCAAGTTTGGCGCCGGTTCAATCGCCGCCCCGGGCAGCCAAGGAGGCGGCGGCATGGGGATGGACGGAATGTACGGCGACATGGGCGGCATGGATG
>JBBSJZ010000626.1:0-3575 GCA_038256795.1 Pirellulales bacterium
CACGACTGAGCTCCTGTTTCGATGAACTGGGTTTTGAAGTTCAGTCCATCAGAACAGAGCTTGGTCGTGTTTGTAATTTCCATGGCGCGGAAAGTGCTTGTCAACTGTTGCTATCACTGCAAGCAGTGCCAGCAAATCAACGAAGCCGCTGCATGTAGTGAGTAAGGGCTTAACCGCGTGGCATTCGGCCTGGACCCTACGAATTGGCAGGAAGCGGAAAGCTGAAGTATCTACCATCGAAGTCGGGTGAGTTTTCACTTTCAAACTTTGAATATGATCTTTGGGACACGTATCGCCGTTGCGAAGAGGCGGAAGAACTGCATGAACTTAAGATGCGAATACTGACGCGCGGCGATATATGGCTGCAATTCCGCGACGAAGTTAGCGAACATCCGATAATCGTCCAATGCGCCGCTATCGCATTGTATCGCTACGTTCGTTTTGGCATGACTGAGTTATGGCCTGCCAGCGAGATCGAGAAGCCAATGTGCCTGCTTAAGATTTTTGCCGAGCAATGGGCCGATCTGGAGGAAGATGCTCAATTAAAATGGTTGGGCTGTATCGATGGGATCGCTGAAAGCGTTGTGGGAACCTTTCAGGAAACTAATGGCACGGTCTTGAAGCAAAGCGAAAGCAAGAAACCGAGTCGTCATCAGCAAAAGTCCAAGCCGAGCAATTTCTCCAAGGCACCGATTTTGATCACTACGTTGCTGAAACATCATCTGTACGAAAACGGCAGCGTATTGAACTGGGAGCCGATAGGGTGCAACGAGCTTGCAAGAAATGCAGATGTCGCAGCCTCAATCGTCAGCGACTTTTTCAAGAAATGGTTCGAATCTCATTCGCGGTACAAAATATCGTGCCAGGATCAGACCGTACGGATTGTACTTGCACAATGGGCTGGCGAATCAATTATTAAAACGTTTGGACGTGATCCCGATCATCGAGAGACGACGGATTGACCGTTCGGGTGTTCGGGTCGTTTGGCCGAACACTCGCAAAATTATTTTGCTGGGTCAATTACCGGCAATTGCTGGCATGAAGATGCGAAACAGTGACCGTTCGGGCAATGCCGTCCGAACGCTGGGACATGGGTATGTCGCAACATTCCGTTGCGACTAGGGGTAACTGCCCCGGAACCAAACCTATGTCTGATTCACTACTCTTGGATGCCGCCGCTGCGGCAGAAACTCTTGGTGTTTCCAAGAGAACACTACACCGAATTACCATCCCTCGCGGCCCCCTTCCCAGCGTTTGCATTGGGCGATCCGTCCGATACTCGCTTGACGACATTCGGAACTTCATCGCCAAGGAGCGACGAGCGACTGCCCAACGGGTTGCTCTTGAATGCAAAAGTAAGATTGCCACCCAAATGCCCGTGCCCGAGTCAAAACGGGACATGTCCGGTTTCTCCAACGGGGAAGGAGCCGAGCTATGATTTTTAATGACGTTGAATATCTGTCGGTCGAGGAAATCAAACCTTCGCCGGAAAACGACAGAATCTACGGAGTGACCGACACGATCGCCAATGAGCTGATTGACTTGGCAAACTCGATCGGAACTCAAGGAGTTTTGGAGCCAATCGTTGTCACCAAAGACAATTTCATTCTGAGCGGACACCGACGCTTCCATGCGGCAAAGCTTGCTGGGCTCGGAATGCTCCCCGTTCGGTACGTTGATTTCGCGAGAAGCGAATTAAGCGAAGTTGAGTACAAGCGTGAGCTACGGAACTACAACCGGCAGAGGCTCAAAAACGCAGCGGTTCAGCATCGCGAAATGCTCTTGGACATCGACCCTGAATTGGCACACCGCCAATTGATCGAAGAACGCGATGGTCGTGATCGGGATCGTCCCGAAACGATCGAAATTCGAGGGACCAAACTTCGATCACAGATAAGCAAGTCAAAACAGCCAATGCTGGTTGAGGCTATCAAGGTGATCGATTCGCTGAAACCTTACTGGCCTCTGACGGTGCGTCAGATTCACTATGGGCTTCTCAATAATCCCCCACTGCGGCACGCCAGCAAGCGGGCTTCGACCTACATCAATGACGCTAAGTCCTACCGAGACTTAACCGACTTATTGACGCGGGCACGCTTAGCCAACTTGGTCTCATTTGCGTCGATCTCAGACGAAACCAGACACACTGAGTGCCTTTCGTTTGACAAGAATTCTTCACAGTTTGTGGACTCTCAGTTCTACTGGTTCCTCAAAGAATATCGTCGAGACCTGCTTCAATCACAATCGGATCACTTCGAACTGATTGCCGAAAAGCTGACCGTCAAAAACATTATTGCACCAATCGCGAAACAATACTGTTTGCCAATGACAATTGGACGTGGCTATTGTTCCCTTGACCCACGAGCCAACATCGTTTCGCGGTTTAGGAAGAGCGGTAAAGACAGGTTGGTTCTGCTAATCGCTTCTGACTTCGATCCCGACGGCGATGAGATTGCAGAGTCGCTAGCGAGGTCAATCCGCGATGACTTTGGTGTAGGTGATGTTCAAGCCGTCAAAGTACTTTTGACGCAAAACCAGACGCAGGACTGGGCGCTTCCTGAAAACAAAATGGAGGCAAAAAGGTCATCTACGAACTACACGAAGTTCTGGGAACGCTACGGAAGTAACAGAGTTTTTGAATTAGAGGCCGTACCACCGCCTCTGTTGCAATCTGCTCTGCGCGACTCGATTGACGCAACGAATGACCGTGATGCTTTCAACGCTGAACTTCGCGAGGAAAAACGTGAAGCAGCCAGACTTCAAGGTTTGCGACGAAGTGTCATGGACCTCTCTGAGTCATTCTTGAGTGATAGCGAGGAGGTCACGTCCCATGAGTGAAAATGTCCTCGAACTGGTACATGGTGATAGTTCCATCAAACGTGTCGCCATCGCACCCCAGATGCCGCCCGCTGTTCCTCCTGCATTCTTGGACGAAAACGGCTGCGGCAATCGGTACGGATTCAGCCCTCGCCACTGGAGGAGACTTGTTGACGCTGGCCAAGCGCCACCGCCGACTAAGTTCGGACGACTGCGTCGTTGGTCGATTGATACGCTCAGCAAGTGGGAGGCTGGCGGGTGCCAGCGTGTACGTCCACTACGACGCAAGGGCGGTTCATGCTGATATGGACGGCTATCAGTTTGTACTGCCTCGGTCGTTTGATCCGGCAGATTTCCTTACCGGGCGTTTGTCCAAGCGATTGGATGACGCCCGGTATCTGGTGGCTTCAATCAATCGCAAGTCCGCCCTCGGTCGCGTCGACGAACATGGTGGGGTTCCACTGAAGGGAGAGTATTTGAAGCGAGTTATGCACTGCAACGACTACCGCAGCGTTATTGATGCATTGATTGACGGAGGTGTTATCACGCGAGACTATTACCAAGTGGGAGAAAAAGCATATAGCTACCGACTCAACTCGCGATATCGCAACGACAGGCATGTGCGGGTGCCGGTAAGCGATCGACGTTTGGCGAGAGCGTTGGAAAGACGCCATGAAGAATGGAAAGACAAGCAGCTATCGCGATTTCAGCCTGTGCATGATCACTTGATGTTGCAGCAGTACCGACTCTCCATCGAC
>JBBSJZ010000627.1:0-3572 GCA_038256795.1 Pirellulales bacterium
GAATCGGTCGCGAGCGGGAGCAACGAATCGCTTTTTGACAGCGTGAAAGATTTTTCGATTCGCAACACGGGCACCGGCGTCGTGGTGTTGATCACGGATCTGATGGACAAGAACGGATACGAAGCGGCGCTAAGAATGTTGATCGGTCGGCGGATGGACGTGTTTTTGGTGCATGTCTTGTCGCCCGAAGAGATCGATCCGCCGCTGCGAGGCGATCGACGGTTGATCGACATCGAAGACGGCGACGCCGCCGAAGTGACACTCAATGCGTACGTGCTCGATCGGTATCGGCAAACGGTACGGTCGTTCATGGAGTCGGCGCGGGCGTTTTGCAGTCGTCGCTCGATCGTCTATGTCCCCATTCAAACCGATACACCGATCGAGACCATCGTGACACGGTACCTGCGGCAGCGAGGGATCGTGCGATGAGTTGGATTTCCACTTTGGCGCCCTGGCAATGGGCGGTGATGGCGGCGGTGCCCGCATTGATTGTGCTGATGTACTTCCTCAAACTTCGCCGCGAAGTGGTCGAAGTGCCGAGCACATTCCTCTGGTCGCGGACGATCGAGGACTTGCACGTGAACAGTTTGCTGCAACGACTGCGACGCAGCTTACTGCTGTTGCTGCAGTTGCTGGCCGTTTTGTTAGCGGTGCTGGCGCTGCTTCGTCCCGGCGTGCGCGGGGAAGCGACGAGTCAATCGCGACTCGTGTTCATGATTGACACCTCGGCGAGTATGCGGGCGAGTGATGTCGAGGGTGATGTGAATCGGTTTGAACAAGCTCGGCGGTTGATCGGCGAGCGTATCGAAGCGATGCAGGATACCGAGTCCGCGATGTTGATCGCGTTCGACCGAACCAGCGAAGTACTGCAATCGTTCACGACCGACCGCCGCCGACTGCGCGACGCGCTTTCACGTGCCGAGGTCTCGTCCCGGACGACGGATATTTTATCGGCAATTCGCGCCGCCGACGGGCTGGCGAGCACCGCCGCGACGGTGGGTATGGCGAGCGATGAAGCGGCCGTGGATGATCCCGAACTGGCTCCCGTGGCGACGCGAATCGAACCGGCACAATTGATCTTATTTAGCGACGGCGGGTTTCCGAGTGTGGCCGACGTCGAGCTCGCTCATTTGGTTCCTCAATACGTCGCGATTGGCAAGGCGACATCGACGAACTTGGCCATCACGGCCTTCTCGGCGGAGCGTAATCCAGACCGGCCGAGCGAATTGCAAACCTTTGCAACCATCATGAATCTGGGCACCACGCCGGCGCGGGCGACGGCAACCCTCGCGATCGGCGGCAAGTTTGCCGATGCTGCGACCGTCGATCTGGAACCCGGTGACCAGTCCGGTGTCTCATCCAAGCTCGAGAACGATGAAGCGATCACGATGACGTTGACGCTCGATATTGAAGACGACTTGATGATTGATAATCAAGCATTCGCCGGGTTGGCTCCTTCACACACCGTTTCGGTACTACTTGCCTCGTCCGGCAACAAGCCACTCGAACTCGCGTTGAGCACCCTCAAGGCAGGCAAGATTTGTGAAGTCGAGATCGTTCCACCGAGCTACCTCGAGGGTCCCGATTACAAGGCCCGCGCGGCATCGACGCGCGACGATTTGGTCATCTTTGATCGCTGTTCGCCCCCCGTGATGCCGGCGACCCATACGTTCTTTATCGGTGCACTCCCGACGAGTGGTTGGATGTGGGCGAGCGAGCCACAACCCGTCGTACTGATCGATGCTGACCGCACTCAGCCGTTGATGAGATACGTCGAACTGTTGTCATTGCTCGTCTATCGTGGTCGCGGGTTGACGGGGCCGGCTGGCACCTCCGAACTGGTGGGTGCCGACGTCGGGACGGTGTTGGCCATTGCACCGCGGGATGGCTATCAAGACCTCGTGCTCGGCTTTGAAATCGTCTCGACTGGAAGCGATGGCGGCTTGCAAACCAACACCAACTGGTTCGCCGAGCGGTCTTGGCCCGTATTTGTGCTGAACACGTTGAAGTTTCTTGCCGGAGCCGCGGAAGGCAGCGCGGCGAAATCTTACCAGCCGGGCGAGACCGTCCGATTGCGAGTGGAAACGGCGGCCACAACGCTCACGGTTGCTCGTGATCAAGCGTCACAACCCAAGGCCGTAAGGATCGACGCCGCCGGCGCCACGGAGTTCACGCAAACCGACGAACCGGGGAACTACCGCGTCGAAGCGGGAAGTAAACTCGCGGACTTGTTCACCGTCAATTTGTTCGATCAACGCGAGAGTACGCTAGCCATCGCGGACGAAGTCAAGCTCGGCTACCAAACGGTGGCGGCGACAACGGCGATCGCGCAAACTCGTCACGAGTATTGGCGATGGCTGCTCGTCGTGATGCTCGGCATCCTCGTCATGGAGTGGTGGATCTACGCGAAGCGGTTGGGTTGAATCTTCCCCTCTTCCGTCATTCGACTAAGTTATGGGAGGTTTGCTGAGATGGTGCACTGTGTCGTTCCCTCGAGAAAGTTGCTGGATGAATATCGTTTCAAGATGGCTTTGGTTCGCCACCGGTATGCTAGTCGCGCTGGCTGTGGTGCGGCCCGTTTGCGCGCAATCATTGGACGAGGACTTGCGTGGCATGTCAGCGGTCCAGCTCGCGGAACTGGCCAGGAACGATGGGGACGCGAAACGCGGAGCGGTCGTGTTCTTTCAGCATCACATGGCCTGCTCGAAGTGCCACAGCGTGGGCGACTCAAAACCGTCGTCACTGGGACCGGACTTGACGACGTTGGGTAGCGAAGTGTTGGATGAATCGCTCGTTGAATCGGTGCTGCACCCGTCCAAGGTGATCCGCAAGGGATTCGAGTCGGTGACCGTGCTGACGACCGACGGCGAAGTGCTCAATGCGTTGCTGGTCGAGCGGACGTCGGAAAGAATCGTCGTTCGCGACCTGACTCGCGGTGGCGAGACGACAACCCTGATGACGTCGGAAATCGAAGACGTGAAAACGAACGCGCTGTCGAGCATGCCGGCGGGACAGGTCAATCAACTCGCCAGCCAGCAACAATTTCTTGATTTGATTCGGTACTTGATTGAAATTCGTGATGGCGGAGCGGCGCGGGCCAGCCAATTGCAACCGTCGCCAGAGTTGCTGACGATGGCGCTGCCGGAATACGAACAGCGAATCGATCACGCGGGGCTGATCAACGATTGGAACGCGGACTCGCTGCGACGCGGCGAGGCGATCTATCAACGCGTTTGCGCGAACTGCCACGGCACCCAGGATCAGCTCGGTTCGCTGCCGACGTCGCTGCGATTTGCGGAGGGCAAATTCAAGAACGGCAGCGACCCGTTGGCGATGTACCAAACGTTGACTCGCGGCTTCGGGTTGATGGCTCCGCAGACCTGGATGGTGCCGTCGCAGAAGTATGACGTCATTCACTACCTTCGCGAGGCGTACTTGGGTCCGCACAACCCGACGCAACTCGCGGTCGTCGATGCGGCGTATCTAGAGCGGCTGCCCAAGGGCGACACGCGCGGGCCGGAGCCGAGCAAAATCGAATCGTGGTCGGCGATGGACTATGGCCCGAGTCTGAC
>JBBSJZ010000628.1:0-3567 GCA_038256795.1 Pirellulales bacterium
ATGCGCAACATCACGCGAGCCGGCCCGGAGGAGCCCTCGAGTTCGTGAGTTACCTCCACCGCCGCGTCACTGGCAATGACGTCGGACGTTTTGACGTGGTAGATCTCGTCTCGAAACTCGAAACGATCGCCCGGACGAAGTGCGAGCAACCGGCCGCTCGTTGGCGAGACGCGAACGCGATCGACCCGGAACCATTGACCAATGAGATCGCGGATACTGCTGAACATGACAATCACCGTCTGTTATTCTTTTCCCGATCCAGTGGCCGCCTTGAGTCGCTCGAGTTCGGCGACAAGTCGCTGCTCGCGTTCTTGGCGTTCGAACTCAAAAGCGAGCTCTTCCGCCTCGGGGTCGACACCCTGCAGCCGTTGCCAAGCCTCGCCGATCGCTTCCTCTCGATCCACCTTCTCCTCGAACCGATTGAATTGTGCCATCGCGGATTGCGAGTGCGTTCGATCGAGCGTTTGATGGATCCGCCGGGTCGAGGTTGCTCGAGTCATGCGGGCGGCGAGCAGCGTCTTTTTTTGCTTCGCTTGGCGAGCCTTATCTTCCAGCTCATCAACGCTGCGTCGCAATTTTTCGACGGCCACCTTTTGACGCTCGTGATCCGCTTGGTATCGGTCGGCACGTTCCTCGGCCGCTAATTTTTGCGCCAGCGCCGCACGCGCCGCCGGTTCGTTGCCACGGCCGATCGCATCGGTCGCCCGCTTGGCCCACAACTCCGCGTCGCCTACTTCGCGGTGGGCTTTGCTGCGCAATTGCACTTCATCCGCGACCGCTTCGGCGACACCACACTTCACACGATCGAGTTCCTCCTCCATGTCGATCAACAACTGATGCAGCATGCGTTCGGGGTCTTCGACTTTTTCTTTGAGCGTTGTCATGCTCGAACGCATCACGAGACTAAATTGATTGAGCCAACTCATCGGGTGTTCCTTTCAAGAACGGGTACATCAACGAAATTTAAACGAGCGTTAATTCCAGGTCGCTAACTCAGCGGACACGAACCGAATTCGGGCCAGCAGCTTTTCACGGTGGTTTTCGCAGAAGGCTGCCAACGCGATCACGCCGACACCTAAAACGATCCCGCCAATCCAGAGCAGGTTGTGATGGTGCATCGTCGAGCGAACGACCATCGCCACCAGGTCCGTGACCAGAAACGCAGTCCCGGCGTAGACGAGCGAACGGACTCGCAATCCGATTGCCAACAAGATGACCAGCACGCTCAACACCAGCAGCCAAAACATGTGGACCCAACTTCCACCGAGGACATCGAACAGTGGCGAGCACAGGATCATCAATGCCGCGATCGATCGCAGCGGTTGATGCGAGGCACTCGGTAACTCACGATTCATCCATTCGACCAAACCGAGTACCGATAACCCCAGTGGGACGAGGTACAGCTCGGGTGACGTCCAACCGACACTCGTCCAAAGCAAACACAGTCCCGCATTGACGATGGCGATGGCCGGAATGCAGAACTTCATCCGATTCAAGATGAACGCTTGATGGAAATAGATCCCTGCGGCGATCATCATCGCGAGCGAGTTGAGCGTCATCGATGTCGTGCCGGTTCCTGACAAACTTCGAACCAGTGCCAGCGACGCAACCAGTCCCGGCAACACTTGGCCGACCCAGAGCAGGGGCCGATGCAGGACTTGCCATCGCTCAGCACGCCCCGTCGCCGCCGCGACCACGAGTGCCACGATCGCCACAGCCAACAGGACGAATTGACTCGTGCCATGACCGATTTCAATGACTCCCTCGAAGAGCAAGTAAGCAAGGCTAGTCGCGACGACACCGAAGGCACTCCAAACTCGCCATTCACTTCGGTCCCGAATCGCTCGCAGTGTTTCCGCTACCGTCGCGACCGCAAAGCCCAACATCATCAAGGCGATCGTCAATCCACTCCCATCCGCAAACACCAGTGATCCGATTGCAGCGACGGCGGCACATGCTCGCAAGCAACGCGTCCAGTCGCGTGAAACGATGCCAGTCAACGATCGCGGCACATGATCCAGCGCCAGCACCGAAACACAGACGGTGAGGAACATCGGTGCATAAGCCGCGGAGTCAAAGTCGATACCGACGTGGGGCAGTATCCAACCCTGGCATCCGAACACACCGCCGACCAGCATCAAACCGTGAATGTTCGCGAGTACGACTAGCCCACTACGCTGGTCCGCGTGCCCAGTCGCCGCGATTTGCCGTGCGAGTATCAGCAGCGAGATCACGGCAACGATTCTCAGCGGCATCGCAAAACCGAGGCAACTCAGTACCAGCATGCCGATCAGCCAAACTCGCGAAGTCTCGCTCATCAGCTTCATCGCTGCGGGTGACCGACCCTGTGCCGCAAGCGTGCCAGCAAGGAGCGTCGTGAGTGTCTGGGTCACTGTCCAGACGACGAGCACCCAAGTCAGGTTCAACTGCACACCCATCACTGCGGCCAGCGACGTGACCAGTAGCGGTATCAACATCGCCGCTGCGAATCCCGCCGCACGATATCCGGCGATGACAGCGACAGCCAACAGCCATCCGCAAGCCACCGCAGTCGATGCACTCAACTCGAACGGTTGGTCCATGCCGCCAGCGAAGAGCACCGCGTGCTGATAGACGAGTGCTGGCATATGAACCAGGGCGATGCCCGCGCTCAACACGACGAGACACAAATCCCACAACGACCCGGCGAATGCCGCCCCAGGGCTCGATTCGCTCGTTCGACGCTCTTGACCCGAGATCGCCCACTTCACGGCGTAGCTCGCAATTGATAGGCCGACCATCGCGTACGTCCCCCCACTGATCAACTGCGTCGCGTCGGCGCCGTTGCCGATGGCCCAACGCATTACTGCGTAACCGATGAGGACCCAGATCGACATTGCGGTCTCGTAGCGTGGATGACGCAGGGTGTACAGCAACATCGCGGCGAGCAAACATCCGTACTGGGCTAGCGAAGCATGACTCAGTGGTGAGAGGAATGTAATCGCACTCGAGGCAATCCAGTGCACCCCGATGACTGCGGCTAAGCAACACCCCAGCGACTGGGTCAGACTCCAAGCGTCGGGCAGTTCACGCCCACTCACCCGCAGCGGACTCGCGAGCGGCACACGGTTGATCAATTTGTCGGGGATCCTCGAACACGTCATTGCCGCCGCTAACGCCGCGAGGAGCGCCGGCGTCCAACTCGTTGACACGTTCAACCAACCCAATTCGTGGGTCGCCGTGAGCAGCGTGCTTGCTAGCGAGATCACCGCTATCAAACTCGGAACCATGTAGCGTCGATCGCGAAACATGATGGCACAGCCAGCAAACAGTACGATGTTCACGCCACTCACCATGAATAACGACAATGCATCGGTGACGGCGAACGCGAACAAGAGCGTCGACACCAAGGTGACCAAGTGTTTCACCGGGCGGCTGAATTCGACCCACCCGCGATTGGCGAACACTCGACTCGCGGCAACGAGCACGACCAATAGCGGCACGTACGTGAGCCCGTACATCGATAGCGGCACTCGCTCACGCTGGATCGCCGATGCCGCGGATGTGCGAAGCGATTGGACCAAGTCC
>JBBSJZ010000629.1:0-3555 GCA_038256795.1 Pirellulales bacterium
AAGCGGCCGGGGATGATGACTTGCTTGACAATCGGTTTACCGTCGATCGCGGCTTGAACTTTGTCGTCGGCGAGGGCGGCGGCGGCGAGGGCGGCTTGATCCAAATTCGCGGCGACGGTGATCTTGGTCTTGAGCTTGCCGTTGATTTGCACGGGGATTTCGACACTCGTTTCAGCGATCGCGGATTCGTCCCACGTTGGCCATGGCGGCGCCGAGATACTCGCTTTGCAACCGAGTGCCGACCAGAGTTCTTCGCAGAGGTGCGGTGCGTAGGGCGACAGCAAGATGAGAAACGTTTTCATTGCCGATCGAGGTCGCTTCTCGGCACGCGTGAAGTGATTCACGAACTCCATCATCTTGGCGATCGCGGTGTTGAAACTCATTGACTCGGTGTCGTCCGTGACCTTGCGAATGGTTTGATGCAGCACTCGCAAAGCGTCTGAATCGCAGTCGTCATCCGTGAGCGCATCACTGAGCACGAGCTCGTCTTCACGATCATCGATGATCATCCGCCAAGCGCGATCAAGGAAGTTACGAACGCCGCCGACGCCGTCCATGTTCCACGGCTTGGTCGCTTCGAGCGGGCCCATGAACATCTCGTAAAGTCGCAGCGAATCGGCGCCGTAGTCGCGGACCACGGCATCAGGATTAACGACGTTGCCACGGCTCTTGCTCATTTTAAAGGCGCGACTTTCGACACGAATCGACTCATCCGAGGCGAGCCCGAAACCTTCGCCGCTCTTGACGACTTGCTCGGGCGTGAGTGCCGCCGATGTCACTTCGACGCCATCCGGCCCGACACGTTTGCCGTCAGCGTTGCGACGCACTTGGCTCGTCGAAATTGGCTTGCCCGATGCATCGTTGTAGCCACTGAATTCGATCTCGCCGAGGATCATCCCTTGATTGACGAGTCGGCCGAACGGTTCAGGAGTGCTGATATGACCGCGATCGAACAGCACCTTGTGCCAGAACCGCGAGTACAGCAGGTGCAGCACCGCGTGTTCGGCGCCGCCGACATACAGATCGACCGGCATCCACGCCTTCTCCAGCTCGGGATCGATCAGTCGTTGCGAGTTTTTCGGATCGATGTAGCGGAGGTAATACCAGCACGATCCCGCCCACTGGGGCATCGTGTTCGTCTCGCGGCGATAACGTTTGCCATCGAGCGTGACGTATAACCAATCATCATTGGCCTTGGCCAGCGGCGGTTCAGGGCGACCGTGCGGTTTGAAGTCCTCGAGCACGGGAAGCGTGACCGGCAATTGCTCGACGGGGACACCTCGTTTGAGTCCCGTTGGTTGATTGTGCTCATCGACTTCGTGAAGGATCGGGAACGGCTCGCCCCAGAAGCGTTGGCGGCTGAAGAGCCAATCGCGCAGCTTATAATTCACGGCTTGGCGAGCGATCCCTTGCTGGGCTAGTTCTGCCGTGATCGCCGACTTCACTTCGTCGGTCGTTTGACCGTTGAATGTGCCGCTGTTGATGGCGCAGCCCTCGGCAGCAAAGCAGACGCTGCCCGCCAAAATCGCGTCGCGATCGGGATGATCTTGCGGCGGATTGACGACGGGAATCACGGGCAAGTCGTAGGCGACGGCGAACTCGAAATCGCGTTGGTCGTGCGCTGGTACCGCCATGATCGCGCCAGTGCCGTAGCCGGCAAGTACATAGTCGGCGATGTAGACGGGGATCGGGTTACCCGTGACCGGATTGATCGCCATCGAGCCGGTGAACACGCCCGTCTTGGCACGATCACCTTCGGTCCGTTCACGATCGCTCTTGAAGGAGGCTTTTTCGCAGTACGCCGTGACGGCCGATTGTTGGTCGACCTGGGTCAGCGAGTTAACGAGCGGATGCTCGGGCGAGATCACCATGTAGGTCGCGCCAAAGAGCGTGTCCGGACGCGTCGTGTAAACTCGCAACACATCACTGCCGGGTGATTCGGGAAGCCCGGTTGTTGCACGCGTCGATTTCCAATTTGAGATGCCAGCGGAGTCATCGATGTAGAAGTCGACCTCGGCACCAGTGCTGCGTCCGATCCAATCCTGTTGCAGTTTTTTGATCCCGGTCGGCCAAGCGAGTTCGTCGAGTCCGTCGAGTAGACGTTCCGCGTACGAGGTAATGCGGAGCATCCATTGGCGAAGCGGAATGCGCTGGACCGGATATCCGCCCCGTTCGCTCTTGCCGTCTTGAACCTCTTCATTGGCGAGCACGGTGCCGAGCTTGGGACACCAATTCACCAGCGCGTCGTCTTGATAGGCCAATCGGTTGGCGTCGCGATACAGTTCGATTTCTCGCTGACCCTCCGCTTGGATGTTCGCGGGGATGGGCAACTCCGCGATCGGACGCCCCATTTGTGATTCGGCGTCGAACCAGGTGTCGTAGAGCACCAGAAAGATCCACTGGGTCCAGCGAAAGTAGTCCTCGTCAGTCGTCGCCAGGACGCGGTCCCAGTCGTAGCTGAACCCGAGCATCTTCAATTGCCGCGTGAAGTTGTCGATGTTGCGTTGGGTTTGAACTCGCGGGTGCTCACCGGTGCTGATCGCGTGCTCCTCGGCGGGCAACCCGAAGGCGTCGAAACCCATCGGGTGCAAAACACTTTCGCCGCGCATCCGGGCGAATCGAGCCACAATATCGGTCGCCGTGTAGCCTTCGGGGTGACCGACGTGCAGCCCGTCGCCGCTGGGGTACGGGAACATGTCGAGCACGTAGCGTTTCTTACCCTGCGGGTGCTTGGGCGTTGCGAAACAGCGATGTTCGGCCCAGTAGGCTTGCCAGCGGGGTTCGATCTCGGCTGGGTTGTATCGTGGCATGACGTGTCCGAAGGGAGCTGTGAGAACGAGGGGAGGAACGCGGAGCAGGTGCGAATTCTAGGGAATCGGCGGCGATGGTCCCAGGGTGTCCGCTGTTGACGCTGGGGCGTGTTAATCCTTACACACACCGCATGTCTCGCCCGCCGTTTTCAATGACTGCGCTCGTCTTCGCCCTCGTGGTTGGATTTTGTGCTGCGCAGTCCGGTTGTCGAATGAGTTCGCCGATTTACGTTTGGACGCCACCCAAACTGAAATCCACCGTCGGCCAGCGGGTCGCGATTGACGCGATCGCGGGCGAATCAAAACTCGCGGAGCGACTTCACGAGCAAATGTTGGCGACGGCACCCCAAGATTCTGGCAGGAGTCTGACGCTCGTCGACGCGCGGACGCTCGAACCCAAATCCCCGATCCAGCTCGCGGCATTCACCAGCGAAGGCGGCAATGATGTCGCTCTGGCGTCGGTCGCTCGCAGCGACGGCTACGATTACGTCTTGCGTGGCGAGATCCTTGCCGATCGCCAGGCGGCGAAGCCGGCTACGGATCGCGTCACGGTGTCATGGCGATTGCTATCGCTGCATCCCGCTAATTCCGGCCGCGCGGTCGAGCACGTCGGCGGTCAACCCGTGGTTGTGGAACTCGGTTCAGCTCTCAAGAAGTACCCCGACCTCGCATTCTTGGCGGACCAAGAAACGATGCTCGCCACCGCCGTCGCCCGCGATAGCTTTGAACTACTCTCGCCATCGAT
>JBBSJZ010000630.1:0-3553 GCA_038256795.1 Pirellulales bacterium
CGACGCCGCACACGACTGGGATACCGGGCTTGATGATTCCGGCTTTCTCGCCCGCGATCGCGGCGAGTGTGTGCCCGAGGACGTGTTGGTGATCGAGGCCGATGGAGGTGATTGCCGTCACGCTCGGTGCGACCACATTGGTGCTGTCGAGGCGACCGCCCAAGCCGACTTCGAGGACGACCGCTTCACAACCACTGAGTTCAAAGTGCAGCAGCGCCAGCGCTGTTGTCAGCTCAAAAAATGAGTAGTGCTCTTCGCTCGGTTCACCCTGGGGCATCGCCTCGCGGAGTCGACGAACGATTGAGACCAGTTCCGCGGGACTGCAGGGCACCCCGTCGACGCGAAACCGTTCTTCGAGTCGGTGCAAATGCGGCGACGTGTACAGGCCCGTGCGATAGCCGGCGGCTGACAGCATCGCGGCGACCATGGTGGATGTGGACCCCTTGCCCTTGGTCCCGGCGATATGGACGAGCGGCACGGGGGGTGGGGCGGGTAACTCGGAGCGGGTTGACCGGGCGAGGGTTACACCGGCAAGAGCTGACTCGGGTTTCGTGTGATCAAGGAAATGACCGAGACCGAGCTTAACGACCAGTTCCCGCATTCGCTGGAGCCGGAACGGATAGCGAGAACCCGAACTGCCGATCGTTTCGTAGTTAATGCGGTCATAAAGGAATTGCAGGGCGGCGGCGTGCTCGGGGTCGCCGTATTCGGGGTCGCCGTGCCGAATTCCAGGAGTCGTGGGGGGGCGATCTGTCACAGTTCGTCGCGTTGTGGGGACGTCGCTTTTGTGGGATCTTAGCCGCGACGACGTTATTTGGCGAGACAGATCGAAAGTGGCTGCTCGAAATAAGATCCGGCCCTGAAAGCTGGCGAACCGTTCACACCCGGTCCACGTAGCGTAGCCATTCCTCAACTTTTTCCTTTCGTTCTCATGATGCAGTGGTTTGTCCGTGGCTAACGACGCAATCGCCGTCGCCGATTCGGCTGGCATACAATCCTCAACCGCCTCCGCTGGCCCAGCGGCGGGCTCCGGAGTCGTGATCGAGACTCGCAACCTGAGCAAAATTTACCGAGATTTCTGGGGCCGAAAGAAGGTTCACGCGCTTAAATCGCTGGACATCGAAGTCCGCAAGGGCGAGATTTTTGGATTGCTCGGCCCCAATGGTAGCGGCAAGAGCACGACCATCAAGTTGATCCTCGGACTGTTGTTTCCGACGAGCGGACGCGTGCTGGTGTTCGACAAGGACGCGACGGAAACGCAAAAGAACGAGCGGATCGGTTACCTGCCCGAGGAGTCGTACCTTTACAAATTCTTGACGGCCGAGGAGACGCTCGATTTCTACGGCCGGTTGTTCAATATGTCGGGGGCGGAGCGGAAGAAACGCGTCGACGAACTGATCCAGCTCGTCGGGCTGCAGGGTGCTCGCCACCGTCAACTGCGCGAGTACAGCAAGGGCATGACCCGCCGCGTGGGTCTCGCCCAGGCGCTGATCAACAATCCCGATTTGATCCTGCTCGACGAACCGACGACGGGTCTCGACCCGATCGGATCGCGCGAGATGAAGGACTTGATCCTCAGCTTGAGGGACCAGGGCAAGACGGTGCTGCTTTGCAGTCACCAGTTGGCCGATGTGCAAGACGTCTGTGACCGGGTCGCCATTCTGCACCAGGGAGAATTGAAGGAACTCGGACGCGTGTCGGACTTGCTCAAGGTCCAAGACATCACCGAAGTCCACGCCCGTGGCTTGAGCGAAGAGGCTAAGAACGAGATCGCTGAAGTCATTCGACGCCACGGCGGTACGGTCGAGTCGATCGATAATCCGACAGCGACGATGGAGGACTTGTTCCTCAACATTGTCCGTGAGAGCGAGGCTCGTCCGGGTGCTCGCCGCGTTTCCAGCGGCGGTGAATCGGCAACGAGCGGCAGCGGATCGTCGGAGGGTGCATAACCATGTTTTTGCAGCCTGAGGACTTTTGGTCCTTCAAAGAATGGTTACTGAGGCCCAATGCGTTTCTCGAAAGCGCGCTGCTTCAGGGTTGTGTGCTGATCGTGCTGGCGATCCTGCTCGCGCTGATCGTCGGTTACATCATTTCCTCAGCTCGCTACGGACCCGGCGAAGGGTTTTATGCTGTCGCACGTGCGACGCGTGACTTGATCCGCTTCGACCTTCCGGGAACATCGTATCGCCGCGTGATGGCGCTTGCCCGATTGGCATTCAAGGAAGCGATCCGCCGCAAGGTGTTGTTCGTGGTCGGTTTGTTCGTCGTCGTGCTGTTGCTGGCGGGTTGGTACTTGAATCCTGAGAGCGACGATCCGGCTCGGCTCTACATTAGCTTTGTGCTCACCGCGACGAACTACTTGATCTTGGCATTGGCCTTGTTCATCAGTGCTTTTTCGTTGCCTGCGGACATCAAGAATCGCACGATTTACACGATCGTGACCAAGCCCGTGCGAGCGACTGAAATCGTGTTGGGCCGGATGATTGGCTTCATCGGTGTGGGCACGCTGATGCTCGTTCCGATGGGGTTGGCGTGTTATGTGTTCGTCGTTCGCGGACTGCGGCACACCCACAACGAAGTCGTGGATATCAAGGAAACGAGTGGCGGTCGCTTGGTCGGTGAAACGGATTATGTGCAGATGCACAAACACAGCTTCACGATCGATTCGGACGGTCTGGGGTTGACCGATATCGTTCGCGGTCACCGCCACGTCGTGAAGCGAGAAGACGATGGCACGTTCACGATCGGCCCACCGACGGGCGCTCTCCGCGCTCGCATTCCGTCGTACGGCGAAATAGAATTCCTTGATCGCAGCGGAAACGTGGACGAGAAGGGGATCGACGTCGGCAACGAGCAGATGGCGGGCGGGTACGGCAGCGCCGGCATCGCCCGGTTCGCCGGGATCGTCAAAGAAGCTCGCAAAATTCAACACGGATACGTCGAAGGCGGAACGCTCGGCGCCGCGATTTACACGTTCGAGAACGTCACACCCGAGCGATATGCCGACGGCTTCCCGATCGATATCTCGATCCGTGCTTATCGTAGCTACAAGGGTGATATTGAATCCGGCTTGCGCGGGTCACTCACACTCAAGCATCCCGACAAGCCGATCGAAAGCAACCCGATCGCCTTCGTGGTCGACGAGTACGACATTGATGAAAAGGTATTGCCCGTCGATGTCGAAGGGACGGACGGCGAAGAAACGCGGATGCTCAACGCGTTTACCGACTTGGTGAACGAGAACGGGCAAATGCAGATCATCTTGAAGTGCTTGGATCGCAGCCAGTACTTGGGCGCGACGAAGAGCAGCGTTTACTTGCGTCCGAGCGAGAACACGTTCGCGTGGAACATGTTCAAGGCCTACGCATCGATCTGGTTACAGATGGCGATGGTCACGGCGTTTGGCGTGATGTTCAGCACCTTCCTGAGCGGTCCGGTGGCTATGGTTGCGACCGCCGTTTGCGTGTTACTGGGCTTCTCGGCCGAACAAGTCTACGACACTCGTCACTACATCGACGCGGGAATTGCCCGTGGGGGTGGGCCGATCGAGTCG
>JBBSJZ010000631.1:0-3543 GCA_038256795.1 Pirellulales bacterium
ATGCTTGGACCTTCTCGCTGCTCGTGACGGACGCGAGCGTGAACGCGAGTTGGTAGCGAACTTCGATCGAATCGTCGTCCGCCATGCGCACGATCGCCGTCGTCAATTCTGGGGATAATGGGAGCGATCCGGCGAGTCTTACGCTGTGTCGACGGACTTGGTCGTGCGAATCGTGGAGTCCGTGCATCAGCGTCGCGTCGTCCAAGGCGTTGAATCCCGCGAGCGCGTACATCGCATGCATGCGTGCCAGCGGCGATGGGCTCTCGCTCGCTAGCCGACGCAGTGGGTCCAGCGCCGCCGGGTCCCGTTGCTCGTAGAGCAATCGCGATGCGGTCTCGCGATGCCACGCGTTGTCATGGGCGAGGGTGCTGACGAGCTCGCCGGTCGATGCCATGGCGAGATTCGCTCGCTGCGACACGACGCTATCTTTCGCAACGATGCGATAGATGCGACCACGATCACGGCCAGAGGTCAGGTCCAAGTGCTGTTTGATTTCCGTGGGTAACGACAACGGATGCTCGATGACCTCGCGGTACATGTCGACCACGTGCAACGTCCCATCCGGCGCGTTCGCAAACTGGGCCGGACGAAACCAAATATCCGTCGAAGTGACAAACTCACTGGCTTCATCTATGCGGTGACCCAGGAACTCCAATCCCTTCGGATCGAGTCGTTTGCGGTGGATCAAGTTACTACCCACATCACCGACAATCGCGTGGCCCCTCCACTCGGCGGGCCAGGCGTCGCCACGATAGATGGTCGCACCGGTCGCACCGGTGAAGTAACCCGCCGCTCGACCGCCGCCTTCGATCGGACCTTTCGCTCGCCCCGAAACTCGCAATCGTGTTCGCAATACCCGCCACGGCTCGACCGGACTCGTGCGAAACACTTCCGCTTGCGGTCCATCGGCGGCGATCGAGATCCGGGCTGGGGGTGGGATCACGTAAGGGTTTTGAGCAATATCGCGATCCTCATACATCACTTGCTGCAGATGGTCACTGTTGGACGAAACGAATTTTCGCCCCCAGTCATCAAAACACATGCCATGCTGGGCTGCACCGCTGGTGGGCTCAAACGCGTACGTCCTCGCAGTCAAGGAGAGATCACATCCCCTGAAATTGACACCCGCTACAACGTCCGCCGCTTGACCTGTGCGAATTTCCCCGCCAACGCTTCTGCAAACGAAATGGATTCGATGATCGAGTCCCCAGCGAAACGAATTCATCAGTCCCTGGACGTTCGAGGTGCCGAAGCCGGTGAGCACGCGTTGTTTTTGATCGCTCGTCCCGTCACCATCCCGGTCCTTGAAGTACCACAAATCTGGCGCGTCACCGACGAACAAACCGCCGTCGTAGGGAAACAAGCCGGTCGGCCAGCGCAGTCCCTCGGCGAACTCAGTCCGCGAATCATAGACGCCATCGCCGTCGGTATCGGTCAGTCGGGCGATTCGCGAGATCGCATCGTTCTCATTCTGGCTGTATCCGCGCATCTCACAAACGAACATCGCTCCGCTCGCGTCCCACTCGATCGCCACGGGACTGGCTACGAGCGGTTCGGCGGCGACAAGTTGCATCTCGAATCCTGGGGCGACCACAAACGTCTTCAGCGCTTCCGTCGGCTGCGTCGCGCCGGTGCGAGGCAATTCAGCCGCGAAGTCGACGACACCGAGCAACTCTTTCATCGCATCCATCAAAATGGCTTCCGTTTCCGGCCCGACGTTGGAGGCCGGTTCGCTCGTCTCATACCCGCCCTGTCCATATGCCTCGGCGGTACCGATGTAGCCGGGACCGTAATCGCCGTAGGCCGCCATCGCGACCTTGAGGTCCGGTCGCATCGCTTTCGCGGCGAGTTGGTACTCGATAAATAGTTCGCCGGGTAAATGCAGCACGCGTGCGTCACCGACGGCAAGGCATCCGACGTCGATCTTGTGCCCGCCTTGGCATCGCAGCAGCCAGGCGAGCTTGTCGGGGCTGCCCCAGTAATTGACGGTGTCCCATTGTCCGATCGCCGTCGTGAGCGCGTCGCGATCGAGATGCTTGGCTGGGGGCAACGCGACCGACGCGATCGACCATTCAATGTCACTGGGCTGGAGTGCAAACTTCTCGGTGGCGTCCAGCGCCCGCTTCATCGCCTCAGCCACCCTCGTTGCCAGCCGCAGTCGATTCTCGGGCGCACCATCGTTGTACTTGCCCGCACCGACGTTGCCGCCAGCACCATTGAAATGTACGTGCAATGGTCCCGGCACACTTTGTCCCTGCATGAAGCGAGCGATCCCTGGGAAATCCGGACTCGGTATCCCAGTGCGATAATAACTCTGGGGATGACACGCGTAGTAGCTGAGTACGGCGATCGGCTTGTCACCGTTCCAAAACGACAACGAACTCAATTGTGGATCGATCGTACCCTCGGGCAAGTCGCGGATTGCCGCATCGCGAGTGGCCGTGTAGCGAGTCGCAATCACTTGGCCCGACGTATCTTGAATGCGACGATTCGAAGCGACCTGCTCCACGTCGGCGACTCCAAAACCCGCATGCGTCACGGGCTGGGCAGCCTCGATCGCCGCCGTGATCGCGACGCCGAGTCGATCGATGACGCGGCGCGCGAACGTGCCGTCATGAGCGCCCAGATCCGCTGCGCCGATTTGCTGCAAAAGCGATTCGGCGCCAAAGTCGCTGCGCGGTGCATCGTGCTGGTGCAGCGTATGAACGGCAACGCGTGCCGGTGACGTGCCCGCGGCTTGAGCAATCCGCTCGCGAAACGCATCCTGGCTCTGGTTCGCGATGCCGATCCAATCCACCGCGCAAAGCACGATCGGTTCGCCCGCGCCGAGGATCACGATGCCGCGGCAACGCAGCCCGAGTTCGTCGACACGACGGACGCGATCGTACGCCATCATGAAGTCGACCGGGGGCGTCGCGTCGATATCGAACGTCGCGACCGAAAGTGACTCGGCAACATCCGACCCCGTCGCCAGTAAGATCGCGATCAACAGCGTCGCCAAAGCCCATCCGGCCGCTGCGAGTCGAAACCGATTCGGTGCATTCAAATTCACAAAAATCACCTCAGCGAGCGGTAGGGATTGATTCATCGGGCCTTGAGTTTAGCCGATCGGCCAAGTAGCGTGCCGTGGCATTGTTCGTAACTTGAGCGACTTGTTCCGGAGTCCCCGCGGCGAGGATGTGGCCACCGCCGGCGCCGCCTTCGGGCCCGAGATCGATGACCCAGTCGCAAGCGGCGAGGAGATCGAACTGGTGTTCGATCACGAGCACGGTATTGCCGGCGTCGACGAGCCGCTGCAGCACCCCGACGAGCCGCGCGACGTCCTCGAAGTGCAAACCCGTGGTCGGCTCATCGAGGAGATAAAACGTGTTGCCCGTCGACGTTCGTGCCAATTCCGTTCCGAGTTTCATTCGCTGGGCTTCGCCACCGCTCAACGTTGTGCTGGATTGTCCCAACCGCAAGTATCCCAGTCCGACGGCTTCGAGCGACCGCAGCAGTTTATCGATCCGCGGCACGTTCTCAAAGAATTCTGCGGCTTCGTCG
>JBBSJZ010000632.1:0-3541 GCA_038256795.1 Pirellulales bacterium
ATGCTCGAGCTCGAGTACACGCCGCTGTCCAATGCCGACTTTTCGGCGGTGGATCACGAAGATTCGGACGGCGAGACGGTCGCTTGTGGTTCGACGTGCGGCTGCGATCCCGAAGTTTGCGAGCGCGAACTAGCTGCGTCTGAACGCGTCGATGCGATGGCGGAAACCCTGCAATCGATTGATGATTCGGCGGAATGGATTAGCGAACCGGGTGACGAGACCGGCTCGCGTCACGAGCCCCCGCAATCCGTGAAACAAATGGAGACCCGCGCGCCACTGCCGGCGGCTCTCTTCGGTGAATTCGACGAGGAGGAATCAATTCCCGTGGGTGCTCCCCTTGGTGCTAAGCAAGGTGCCTCGCCGTCGCGAACGAACTCCGATCTCGAAGCGATGCTGCACGAAGAGATTGTCGGCATGAGCGGCGATATGCGGCTGTACCAGTTCCCCGCCGATGCGATGAGCACCTTCGAGGGGCCAACCGGCGAGTACGAGGGTGCGACGAGCGACCAACAAACTTTCTCGAAAACCGGGGCGGCCTCGATCACTGGACAATCATGTGGTGAGCGAGGAGTTGCCGACGATATGGTATTCGCGGCTGATGACTCGGACATCTTGATTATCGAAGAAGATGTCAACGTTCACGGGCGCATCGAGCCGCCGCGGTTGCGTCGCGAAGAGTCAACGATTAGCGTCGATTTCCAAGCGATGCTGACTCGGATGCGAAAAGGTTGATCCATGGTTACGAATCTCGCCAGCGAAGACGGATGCGTGCGTGAGCTCGCCGCCACCGTCCTGACGCTGAGTCATGAACAGGGATCGACACCGGTGCTGGTGTTGCCCGTCTACCTATCGCTTCGTGATCCGTTCTTTGTAGCGCTGGCACGCGAACTTGCTCGAACCACGGACCGATCGATCCGATTCGATTGGTGTCGACCCTCGATTGGAATCGCGTCGAGCTTCACGAACCGTGTGGCACGGTATCGGTGCTCGCGATTGACGAAGGGGCTCGCCAAGTTTGCGGACGCGTGCATGGTCGTCACCGCGACCATCGGACGGCCTGGCGGCCAGAACCGAGACCTCGTCGTCGGGCTCTGCGACGAAAACCTTGAACTACCCTCCTGGACGACAGCGATTCGAATCCAGTGACTCAGCTCACGTGGGTGGCAGCAGACTGCCGTCGCTCATCTGAAATACTTGGACGCCATGCTTGACGGCTGAAGCCCGGACAACAACGTCTCTTTCCTCGTCGTCCGAGAATTTGCTACACGCGACCTTGGGAACCCTCTCGACTCGAAACCGACGATGACGATGCAGCGAATTTCAAACCCGCGAGACCGTAAAGTCCGACCTCGAATCAGCCGCTATGTGCTGGGCGCGGTTAGCCTCTTCTCGCTCGCGTCCGGCGGTTGTCAGGACGGGCCGCTCTACGCGATCAAGGCGGCAAACCCCTACTTTGTGCTCAAGGAATGGAAAGACGACGAGCTCATTGCCCCGACGGATCACGCGCGTCGCAACGAAATGCTCAACCTCGCCTCATCCATGAAGTCGCTCTCGGCGGACCGCCAGTCCTATTGGACGCCGCACCTCGAACAGGTGATGAAGAATGACCAAAGTGTCGAGATGCGCCGCCTAGCGGTTAACGCCGCCGGTCAAATTCGCGGCGGAGGCGCCCGCGGGGTGATTAAACAGGGACTGCAGGACGACAGCACTAAAGTTCGCATGGAAGCGTGCAAGGCGCTCGCCGAACTCAAGGACGATGAATCGGTGCTGCTGCTCGCTGAAACACTCGGCTCTGAAACGACACTCGATGTCAAACATGCCGCCATGCAGTCACTCGCTCAGTTCGACTCGCCCATCGCCATCAACGCGCTGCGTGGCACACTCAACGAACGCAACCCTGCGACCCAGAAACTCGCCATCGCATCGCTGCGGTCATCCACCGGCAAGAACTATGGCGACGATCCGCAAGTCTGGATCGCGGCACTCGATGGTAAAGAAGTCCCCGCCGCCGAAGTGAAAATCGCCGACCGCATACTCAACATGTTCTAACCACAAGCTTACTCTTCCATTCCAAGTTCCCCGGTCCAAGCTCGCTCATGGTCCTTCGCACTCTTGCTGCTGTCGTGTCGCTGCTTGCCGTAGCCGGTTTGCATGCTCAGCCACCGACGGACTCAGCGATTCGCACTTGGACCGATGCGTCGGGTAAGTTCTCCATTCAAGCTTCACTCATCGAGTGGTCGCAAGCCGAAGTGAAACTGCAACGACCGGGCGGCAGCCGAGTCGCGGTCGACTACGATCAACTCAGTCCTGCCGATCGCAGCTATTTGCTATCCGTTTCCGGCACGTCAAAAATGATCGATGACGTGCTCGGCGATAAAGCGCCACTCGCATCGCCTGAGTCTGAGATACTGGCACCTGATCTGACACCGTTGCAATTGCCCAATGCCACCACGATCTCGGCGGACGGTTCTCCGCTCGAGTTAGCGGCAGCGATCAACCAGCCGGAATGGCAGACATTAGCAACACTCGCTGCAGATCCGCCGCCCCGAGCAATCACGATTCCTGAGTTCACCGTTTCGCTCGACCGATTCGATGGCTGGGCCGCATGCTCGCGCCCCCTCGTCATGATGCCCGAAGGTGTGCCGCACATTGCATTTTCAATCACTCGGGGCATGATGCTCTCCGCCAGCGCCACGAACAACCAGATCACGATGATCGACCCGGTGACCAGCGTGTCGACGCCAGTCTGGGAAGGCGCCAAACGCATCACGTTACTCGACCATCATCTTCCCAGCGGTTTGACGCTTGTCCTCAACGACCACAACAGCGTCGGCGAAGGCGGCTGGCTCGAGTTGACCAAGCTGACGCGAGAACGGTTCGATGCGGCGACTGAAATCCCCAGCAATGGATTGAAAAGTTTCGCACGTCACGAGTTGCCCAACAACGGCAAGCCACGAGCGAATTCAAAACTACGCTGGGCACGGTTAATCGATGACGAGCATGTGCTCGCGGTCATTGATGACTCACTCGCGTGCTGGAACCTAGTCTCCGGCGTTTGCATCTACGCGCTCGATAAAATCGACTCGCGCATCGAACCCGTGCTTTCTCCCGGCTTGCGTTACGTCGCGTTGCCGCACAGCGGTGGCTTGCATTTCTACTCGAGTGTCGATGGCAATCCACTCGGAAAACTAGAACTCGATCGAAACCTGACGCCCAACGTGACATTCTCGCCCGGCGGTGAGAGTGTCGCAATTATCTCCGGCAAGCGATTGCGGGTTTGGGAGATGGCGACGGCAACCATGATCGACGAAATCGAAAACCGCCGCACACTCGGCACGAGCCCGCCCGTGTGGCTCGATCGTGATCTGGTCATGTCGAGTAACGGAATCGTGATCAGCCGCTCGCGACGCGAAGCGGTGTGGAGCTACGATGTGATCGGTGACACGGTCGCGCCGATGGGTGATGATGTGATGTTGCTTCGCAAGTACCGCACCGCTGAGCTAGCCGTGATGAAGCTGCCTCACGAAGCCGCCGCAAACCA
>JBBSJZ010000633.1:0-3531 GCA_038256795.1 Pirellulales bacterium
AGTCGGCCATTTTGCGTTCGACAATATCGCCGCTGACAACTACTCCGTTATGGCGATCGGTCCCGATGGGATCGGTTTGATCGGGTTTGAGTTGGTGACTCGCGAAGCGGCTGCGAAGAACGCATCCCGCGTTGGTGCCGATGGCACACAATTGGTCGGATTCGGCCACCTGTTTGGGCATGGCAAATCGCAGAGTCCATGCCAGTGCGAAGAATTTGCCGTTCAAATTGCTCCTTGCCCGCAAGTGGTCACTTGCGTTGAACAGGTGGTCCAAGAAGTTGTTGTCAGCGAACCGATCGTCGATGCCGGTTGCGGCTGCGGTGTTCCCGGAGAGGTCATCGATGGCGAGCTCGTCATGGATGGATTCGGCACACCGTTGGCGGGTGGCGGCTACGTCCCCGGTTACGGCGGCGGTGGAGGATTCGGAGGCGGCGGTTTCGGAGGCGGCGGTGGTGGATTCGGAGGAGGTTTCGGTGGAGGCATCGGTGGCTTGGCTGCCTTGGGTGCGCTCGGAGCCGTCTTTGCCGCGACACAGAACGACGATGATAACAACGCGATCGTCGCGCCCATTGCGACAAGTACTTCGTTGCCCACAAACTAGTCTTCCGGGACTTTTGCAAACACGAATGAGCCGCTGCCAATTGGCAGCGGCTTTTTTCGTTCCATTTTTGGAATCACGAAATGCCGACAGGCTTCCTTGTATTGCATAATCCATCGCCCGCATCCTCTCGCATCGTTTCTTGCGAAATTCCTGATATGCTGGCGGTTTGAAAATCAAGCGTCCGAAACGATCCGATCACGAGGTAGGGATGAGCACATTGGAATCTTCGATCAGCGGCGATGTGACTAAGAAAGCAGCCGAAGCGAAAGACCGTCTCAACGAGCACGCGCTCAAGACCGTTCATTGGCACTTCAGCGACGAGACCGGAAGTCCGTTCTGGCTCGACAAGAAAGCGGAGCTCGATTTTGATCCGCTGTCGGACGTGAAGTCGTTTGAGGATCTGAAGAAATTCCCGCTCTTCGAAGATGATTGGTTGCGCGGCGGGCCGCTGCGTCGCTGGGTTCCCAAAGGGCACGCCGGCAAGCCGACGTACGTTTTTGAGACCGGTGGTACGACGGGTGTTCCCAAGAGTCGCGTCGTCATCGAAGACCACTGGAAGGACTACGAACTGTTCAGCGACACGTTGCCGGACAAGTATTTCCCTCGTGGTTCGAACTGGTTGATGCTTGGACCGAGCGGTCCGCGACGCTTGCGTTTGGCAGTGGAACACTTGGCCCAGTTCCGCGACGGCATCTGTTTCTGCATCGACTTGGATCCGCGCTGGGTCGTGAAGCTGATCAAGAAAGGCTGGATGGAACATCTCGAGGAATACAAGAAACACTGTATCGACCAAGCCGTTACGGTCCTGACAGCGGGACACGATGTGAAGTGCATGTTCGCCACACCCAAGTTGCTCGAATCGCTCGGCGAAGCACTCGATGAAAAGGGCACCAGCTTGCAAGAACTCGGCGTCACCGGAATTTTCTCCGGAGGCACCGAATTCACGCCGCAGTGGACACGGTTTTGCGTCGAGGAGTTGCTCGGCGGACCGGCCAGCGAGGGCGGCATTTATATGACGCCGACGTACGGAAACACGCTAATGGGTCTGGCATGCAGCAAACCGATCTCGGCGGCCGACGGATACAAGATTTCGTATTACGCACCGCAACCGCGTGCGGTTACCGAAGTGGTTTCGTTCGACGACTACAAACAGCCCGTCGCAATGGGCGAGACCGGACGCGTCAAACTCTACACGCTGACGGATGAGTTTTTCGTGCCCGGTTTCATGGAGCGTGACGAAGGCGAACGCGAACCACCGTTCGACATGTATCCCTGGGAAGGCGTCAGCGGCGTGCGGCCGTTTCACGAATTGGCCAGTGCGACAACCGTTGGCGTTTATTAAACCTGTGACCTGAAACCTGAACCCTTCTTTCCTTATGATTACTTTGAGTCCGCTCCGCTGGGGCAAACCTTACGAGTCACTCGACTTCACCAACGTGGTTCACTTTGACACGGGAGAACCGATTGCAAAGATCGGCAACGTCGGTGGCGGAGTCGTCGGCCGCGACATGCGAAATGCCAATAAGGCGCGAGAGGCATTGTTGCAATTGTCGACCGACGACTTGCTGCAGAAGTGCAAACAGGCGGCCGTGCTGTTCGAGTCGTCCGATCTGAAGGTCGGAGACTCGATGCAATCCGTCGACGACTTCGTCCATCAGCAATCGGCCAGCACGGGACTGCCCGAGCACATGTGTCGATCAAACATGGCCAAGAACAGCTTCGTGCTCAGTCACATGGACCAGATTCTCGGTTGTCTAACACGCGGGTTGGACCTGTCGATTCTGTCGCGAGGCTACGGCGAAGAGGGTCGCGGCGTTGTGGTCAGCTATCAAGCGCAAACGCCCATACTGGGTGCGGTACTGCCGAACAATTCGCCCGGCGTTCACACGTTGTGGCTGCCCGCGATTCCGTTACAAATCGGATTGGCTCTTAAACCTGGATCGCAGGAACCCTGGACGCCTTACCGGATGGTTTCCGCATTCATCGAAGCTGGCGTGCCTGCCGAAGCATTCGGATTGTATCCCGGCGGTCACGACGCGGGCGGTGCGATCATGACGAAGGCGCCGCGCAGCATGATCTTCGGTAGTGCCCAAACGGTCGCGCAGCATGCGGGTAATCCTCGCGTTCAAGCGCACGGACCTGGCTTCTCAAAGATCTTGATCGGCGACGACGTTGTCGACGATTGGGAAAACTTTCTCGATGTGATGGTCGAGAGCGTGCTGAGCAACTCGGGTCGAAGCTGTATCAATTGCAGCGGTATCTGGGCCAGCCGACACACCAAGGAAATCGCCGCCGCGATCGCCAAACGGATCGGCCCGGTCGACGTCGTACCACCGAGCGATCCCGATGCCCAACTGGCCGCGTTCACCGCTGCCGCGATGGCAACCGGCACCTACGCGATGGTGAAACAAGACTTGGCCGAATCGGGCGTCACCGACATGACGGCCGAGTATGGAGAGAAGCTGATCGAGCGCGATCACTGTGCCTATCTGCGTCCGATGGTCGTGCACGCCGACTCGCCGGATCGCGGAGTCGCGGCGAAGGAATACATGTTCCCGTTCACCAGCGTCGTCGAGTGTCCGCAATCCGAAATGTTGCGACGCATCGGTCCGACTCTGGTGGGAACCGTGATCACGGCCGACCCGACGTTCATTACAGCGGCCGGTTCATGCGTCGAAATTGATCGTGTCAACATCGGTCCGATCCCGACGAATCGCCTGAACTGGCTGCAACCGCACGAAGGGAACATCATCGATTTCTTGTTCCGCTCGCGAGCCTACCAGATGGCTGATTTGCCGGTCGGCGCGATGGCGTCGTAATCACGATCGGACGTCCCGATCGGCCATTTTGGTCGATCAGTTCGGTGCTGCGGGCAAGTGGCGAGCTATAGTCGAGAGTGCGGAGAGCTCTCACTTGTCCAGTGAAATCGA
>JBBSJZ010000634.1:0-3520 GCA_038256795.1 Pirellulales bacterium
CAGCAGCGGTAAGTAGATTGAGCACGCGATCACGAGCGACAGGATCATCGCTCGCGGGATCGTTTTCGCAGGAGTGCGAATTTCACCGCCAACGGCTGCGATCAAATCGAACCCCTGCAGCGCGATGAACGTGTACCCCATCGCTTGCACGAGCCCGCCAAGCCCCGCTGAAAAGAAGGGCTGGAACGCTTCCATTACGCTGCTCGAATCGCGACGCAGGATCGCGACAAGTCCGGCCAGAATCAGCACCGCAAAGACGATGACCTTGCCAACATTGACCCACTGGCCACCACCGGAAGAACGACGCGAAAGTGATACGGCAAACATCGTCGTCGTCACGATCGCTAGCCCCGTTTTGACGTGTCCACTCGACATCCATGCCGGAGCGCTGCCCCAAAAAGCTGCGACGATTTCCACGACGAAGATAATCGCGAAGTGGGCAAAGCCGATCGCGTAGAGTACTGAGGCGACAATCGACGCGAACCACACCACCCAACCTACTGCGAATGCGGCTTCGACGGACAACGCTTTCTTCGAGAACGTGTACGTGCCACCCGACTCAGGAAACTTCGATGCCATTTCCGCGAGACTGAGCGCGGTCAACATAGCGATCACACCGTTGATCCCGAATGCCAAGATCGCCGCCGGTCCCGTCGTGGCGAATGCGACGCCAGCCAACGCCAAGATTCCGCCACCCACAATCGCCCCGACTCCAATACCCGTGGCACCGGCTAGCCCGATGTGTCTCGAGTCCGCATCGACGAGAGACAATGCGGGTGTGGACGTGAGCGTCGTCGGATCGGGCATCAACCTGAGCAATGAAAATTGGTTCTTCGGTCAATCAAGTGGCAGGCCGCCAAAATCACGGTGATTTGTATCTTAGCCGGATGAACGCTCTGAACCAGTACTACCGTGACCTTTTGGCTGTTGACGACGGATGGACCGTTGGGGATATCGCTCGCGATTTAGTTCAACGCTAAGCATCCTACGGCTTTTTAATGTCGCCTTTCGATCCGCGAAAGGGTGTTGAAACGTTACTTTCTCAGATCAACTGGAGAAGCACCAGCGACGAATCCTGCTGGCACCGGGACCGACTCCATCTGATGCATTCGCACCGCTTCTCCGACTAGCTTTTCAAAAGCAACGAAGTCTCCCACCTTACAAAAGATTTTCGCCCCCAAGTTGGTCGGCAGAAATGCAAGGTGTATCAAAAAGAGAAGTGGCAAGAGTGTTGGCAGGAATCGCTACGGAGTGCTATCCGTCAATGCGGACTTCAATGGATTGCCATCGGCGATGCTGTAATCGACGCCTAGCAAATGTGCGATTGTCGGTGCAATGTCGATGTTCTCGATCGTCTCCAAACGCGAACCCGACCTAATGTTGGCTCCCGATAGGACGCACAACGCTTTCATGTTCGCTTGCGACGCGATGAAACCGTGAGTGCCAATCGAGGTTTTTGCGTCGATGTTCGATGCAACGAATGTGTCACCGTCCACGCTTCCGGAGACCGCGTAACCGTCTTTGGCGACCAACACCGCGTCCGGAGATTGGTTGTACTCGCGAGGATGTGGCAGTCCGATGTCTGCATATTGGTTCGGCAACAACACGTCTGCGACACCCTCCTTGCCCATGAACATCTTCTCGAATGCAGCGGCGGCTTCAGTAGCTCCGCCTGGCTGCGTGCAGTAAACCAAGCCAATGCCGCCTTCGGGAACCACATGCACATCTGCTGTGCTCAACTTCCCTGCGTCCACTTTCAACAGCCCTGCTTGTCGCAGCAATACGTTGGGGCGAATCGCTTTCGGGGTCGTCGCAAAGCCGTGGTCCGAAACCACGATCAAAGTTGTTTTGTCACGGATACCTGCATCCTCTATCGCGCTAACGATCCGTGATAAACAAGAGTCTGCATATGCATTGGCCGTGTATCCTTCCGCGGTTTGTGGCCCATGTTTGTGATGCGTGCTGTCAACATTGAGCAAATGCACGAGTAACAGGTTCGGTTTTCGCTCTCGAATCAAATGGCAGGCGGCCTCCGTCCAAATATGATCGCGTCCGACGCCGCTGATCTTCTTGAATGAGGCATCGGTTCCATCTTCTAGCAAACCTAATTCGACGAGTTCCTTCCGCAGTCGCGGCGTCATGTGCTCGACCGACTGCGGTACATCCGAAAACGAATCATTGAGCGATTGCGACCCTCGCGTGCATGGCCAGTTCACTTCGGCTGTCGATAGCCCCGCCGCGTGAGCCGCGTCCACGAGCGTGGCGATTCGCACGAGATCACTCTGGTCACGGTTGGGATCAATCGACGTCGGCATCCCGGCGGCACCACGCACCAGCACACCGTTGGCCAGCACGCCGTGCTTTTCCGATCGAACGCCAGTGATAAGTGTCGTGTGATTGGGCCAAGTCACTGAAGGATTCGACACGATCATACCTCCATCGACAATCGCGCCCTCTTTCGCCAGTTTGCGAATCGTCGGCAGTGGAACGTTAGGGTCATCGACCAAATAAGCGGCCAACCCGTCAAGCGAAACAAGAATAACGTGCCGCTCAGTTTCGACGGCGTGAAGTCGTGACAAGGAGCAACAGTTTTGGCACACAACCACAGCCGCTATAAGTATCAAATACGATTTTCTTTTCATCGGGCCGCTTCGTTGAAGATATTGATTCGTGAGCGTTTTGCTTTCCCCGCCATGACTACGGTTTCCACCAAGCGTTGAGCTTGCCCAGCAACTCCTTAACCCGTTCGCCATCCGAGTTCGCAAGATCGTGTTCTTCATTGGGATCGTGTCGGAGGTCATAAAGCTGTGGCCTGGCGGCCGGTAGGTTGCGATTATCCGGCGCAATCAGTTTCCAGTAACCATCAATGACCCAGCGATGCTCCAGGCTTCGCGTCGGATCATCCACGTCGGCGATGTCGTGGTTGTACTGTTCGCCGAAAACTGCCGAACGTCTCTGGACTGCGTCGTCGTCCGTCAAGTTGATGCCGGGAAGATCTTTGGGTGATTCGGTGCCAACGAGACTCGCGATCGTAGGCCATAGGTCGATCGTGCTGGCGAGATGCTCGGTGTCCATTCGCGGTTTGATCTGACCCGGCAACGAGATCATGATCGGCGTGCGGACGCCACCTTCGTACGGTGTGCGTTTGGAACGCGGCGCATCACGATTGGCCGTTATCGGGTCTTGAACCCAACCGTTGTCACAGACATAGAGCACAATCGTATTGTCGCGCAGACCTCGATTTTGGAGGTCGGCAAGCAACTCGCCACAGGTTTGATCGAACCACTCGACATTCGCCCAATATCGTGCCACCGGTTCGCTGTCGGTCAATTTCAGGTACTTCGCCAACAGTGCCTTGGGAGGGTTGTGTGGCGTATGCGGCAGCATCGGCGCGTACCAAATGAGGAACGGGCGGTTCCCTTGGTCGTCAAGAAATTTCTCAACAGGTTTCAAGCCCTGGCGTCCGATCTGTAATCCCACGCCGCCGTGCCGATCAACTTTGCCGGTGCCGCCGGTCATG
>JBBSJZ010000635.1:0-3507 GCA_038256795.1 Pirellulales bacterium
AACGATGCGATGATCGTTTCTGGCACAGTCTCCATCGGCTTCGGATTCGTTGTGGCGAGAGTTGAACCCAGCGCAATGCTCGCTCCCTCGGGAGCTTCGATCCGCGTATCCGTACCATCACCAGATCGAATGACCATAACGATCGCGGTGAGGACCAGAAGCGAAATCACTCCGGTGGCAAGCCACCCATACCGATGCCAGCGAGACGTCTTCGACAAACTTGCTCGATCAGCTGTTGTGCCTGAAACGCAGTCACTTTGTTCTGACGAACCAAGATTTTAGCAAACGCCCGTGTTACTTCGTTCGCCGGTAGCGAGTTAACAGTCGCTTGCGCGCTGCTCAGTTCGGAATCGGAAAGTAAACCAAGTTCCGAAATCTGGCCGCAAAACTCTTCGAGCGAGACGGGCATCAATTTGGTTCACTTCGCGGTGTCGACATTTCAGTCCTGGTTGAGCCCTGTTGAGGGAGCCGGTGTGTTGCCCGCGCGAGTCTGCTACGGCTTACCGTGGAACGGTCGCAGCGCGTTGTCCATGGTTGTCGCGGAAGCGTACCGCCCGGTGGCGTCGGGGTGCATCGCTTTTTGGATCACGTCGACGAGCGGTTTTGGGACATTGATGGCCGTGAGTTCCGTTGGTGAGAATGTTACTCCTATTGCGGCCAGTGGTGGATGTTTGCCGACGAGCAGGCGATACAGACAGGCTCCGGTGGCGAAGATGTCGGCGGGTGGACCCACTGTCTTGGAACTCTTGATTTGCTCGGGAGCCATATAAGCGATTGTTCCACGCAACGAAACATCGTCGGTCATGGCACTGAATCCGGCGTGCTCGTAACACTTCGCCAAACCAAAATCGGCGAGTTTGACTTGCAAGCGATGGGCCTCGCGGTAGGCAAGGATGTTTCCGGGTTTAATATCGCGATGAACAAACTTTTTTTCGTGAGCGTAGGCCAACGCTTGCAAGATCCGTGATGCGACCCAGCAGGACGTTTTTACTCTCGCGGCAACCGGCTGAGCGGCAAGAAGCTTCATCAAATCAATCGTCTTGATCAGCTCCATCACCAGGAACGGTTGCTGGTCGTGGAACCCGAATTCCAAACAGCGAACGATTCGCGGATGTTTCAATTGCGATAGAATCGACGCCTCACGGGCAAACAATTGAACGAGTTTTTCAGAGACAACGATCGACGCGCGAATCAGCTTCACCGCGACTTCTTGGCCTGACCCTCGATGCTTGGCTTGATACACCGTCGCCATACCGCCCTCGCCGAGTTCCTTCAATAACTCGTAGGAGCCCACTGTCTTTGGAAGCGATGTTTGTTCGGATTGCCGAATTGGCATGACCGGTGCGATCGTTTCGGTCACCTCGACGGTGGCGGGTTTGCTGTTCGGATCTACCAATCCTGTACGGTCGATTTCTTGCTGGACAGAAGGCGTCGTGGCGGGCTTGATCTTGATCTTGATCTTGGGTACGGCGCTAGCCGCGGAGAACAAATCACCGGCGAGCTCAAAGACAATCTCGGTATCGCCGGCGCCGAATTGATCGCCGCTGCTAAGCGTGGCGTGAATCACACGAACGCCATTGACCCGAGTGCCGTTGCTGGACGCGTTGTCGAGCAATTCAGCGTAGGGAGGGCGAATGACGAGTCGCAGGTGTTCGCGGGAAAACGCTTTCTCGTCGGGCAATCGTAACTGCGATGGCGCTTGGCGGCCAATGGTAAGTGCGGTCTCGCCGGCGAAGGTCCACGACATGCCGGTATGCGGACCGCTCACGACGCGCAGTCGCACCTGTGCCGCCGAAGCCGGTGTCGCTGGTTCGATTTGAATCGTTTCGTCACTCATGGGCGCGCGGCGAATCCCGGACCGCCTGATCCAAGTCCAGATTGATGATGTCAGGCAATGGCTTGGATTGCGGTCTCGCCCAGCAATGGTAATCCGGCGACGAGACCTAGCGAGAGAGCGGGGCCGGACGACGAACCCGAATGGGCGTCGATTTGCTGGGACTCGCCACAACTGCCACAAGCACCACCCCCGTCGACCCAGCATTGGCACTGCAAACAAACGGCCATAAATCCACTTGTTAGATAGGTCGGTAGCACAGAAAGCGACGTGCTCCCGAGCGATCAAAGTATGCAGAAGGTTGCGATCAAAGTCAAACTAGACCTGGGTTGCGGCTCAAACACTGGATCCGTCGACGGATGGTTAGCCGTAATGCGTCCTCTGAACCGTCGTAGACTAGCGAACGCGAGGGTACAATCGACGGTGTTGTTGTTGGCGTTTCGGTTGTCAGTTGTTGGAGCTTCTGAATGAATCCTGCTGTTCCTGTTTCCATGGCTGATCGTTTGGCCGACTTGGGGAATGTTCCGCTGGATCGCATTTGCTGCGACCCGCCCCCGGGCCGAGCGACCATCGATGATGTTAATCGTCTGCGAGAGTCTGAAGGGCGGCTTTATGAGTTGATCGACAATACGCTGGTGGAGAAAGCGATGGGTTGGCAAGAATCCATGCTGGCCACCGTGTTATCGCAGTGGCTCAACAATTATCTGGATGAACACGATCTTGGACTGGCGACGGGGGCCGACGGGATGACGCGGTTGTTCGACGAGACGGTCCGTGGCCCCGATGTGGCGTTCGTGGCATGGTCACGCTTGCCCGGCGGAAAGGTTCCCCAACAGCCGATCCCGGACTTGGTGCCCAACTTTGTCATTGAAGTGCTGAGCGTCGGCAATACCCGGGGCGAGATGGCACGCAAGCGCCGTGAATTCTTTTACGCGGGCGTGGAGCTGATTTGGATGGTCGACCCACGCAGCCGAACGGTCGCGGTGTTCGAGTCGCCGGAAAAATTCGTGATTGCGGATGAGCAGGCCACATTGGACGGCGGCAAAGTCTTGCCGGGGTGGAAGGTGGATTTGGCCAAGTTATTTGGCAAGCTTGACCGGGAGTGTCAAAGCTAAATCGGCAATAAATCGGTCGCGATCCTTGGGTGATAGTATGATCGTTCGTTTCGAAGTTTTCACTGCCACGCGTCGCATCGACAACGCCGGACCGCTTCGCAGTGTCGACGTTGATTCGACGGATACGATTTCGTTCAATGGGACTTGATAGAAAATCAGCCCGCAACGAATCGAAAGCGCATCGTCCAAGATCGTGTATCGACATGGGATCGCAAACGCCATCGTAACCAACAATGCAAATGCACCGCTCGCGAACATGATCGCCGCATCGCCGGCTCGACCGAACCACAGCAGGTAGCCACCGATGACGGCCGCTAACGCAGGTGTCATCATCAGCATCACGGCGATCCACGCATCGATCGCCGAATTGTAGATCTGCGAAGTGTTTTTGTGCTCGGTCATTTCAAAGTCAGTCGGTCGCGATAAGCGGCAATTGTCGACGCGGATTCAGTCGTTTCATGGCTTCACGTGGGACCACAACGCTGACGATGACCCCGGCAAATACTGCGATGATCAAACTGATCCATCGTAATCCGCCCGAGTTCGGATCGTCGATCA
>JBBSJZ010000636.1:0-3491 GCA_038256795.1 Pirellulales bacterium
CCGCACCGTCGCCGAGCGTCGCCAGCGGTGATGAGAGGAGCGCCGCGGGGTTGGTGCCGGTTTGCGTGCCGAGCCCCTCGCATTGAGTGCACCATCCGACGGCGGAATTGAAGGAGAAGTGATGCGGTGACAGGTTCACGAACGAGCGGCCGCAAGAACCGCACACCAGGTGCTGGCTGTGCGTGACCGTTTCCCACGTGACTTCCTCGCGTTCGGCATCCGCGATCGCGATTTGGATCACACCGATGCCGAGCGACAATGCTTGCTCGACGCTATCACTAATCCGCGATCGTTCTTTGGGATCGACCACGATCCGGTCGACGACCACTTGTACTTCATGTGATCGCCGTGGATCGAGCGCACCGGCTTCGTCGAGCGATTGGGTGACGCCGTTGACGCGGACACGCTGGTATCCGGTGCTGCGAAGTGACGCCCAGGTATCGAGCGAACCTTCGCCGGCACCGCATTCGATCGGCGCGAGCAACAGGGCTCGCGTCCCTTGCTCCATCGCCATCACCTTGTCGACAATTTCGTCGGGCGTTTGCGTCCCGACGGATACGCCGCAATCGGGACAGTGCATGGTACCGAGACGGGCGAACAAGATTCGCATGAAGTCGTAAACTTCGGTCACGGTGCCGACCGTACTCCGCGGTGAGTGACCCAAGTTTTTCTGTTCCAAGGCCACGGCGGGCGACAGCCCCTCGATGCGTTCGACGCGAGGCTTTTGGACTTGGCCGATAAATTGACGGGCGTAAGACGAGAGCGACTCGACGTAACGGCGTTGACCTTCGGCGTAAATCGTATCCATCGCCATCGAGCTCTTGCCGCTACCGCTCGGACCACAGAATACCGTCATCGCGTCGCGCGGGATCGCCACGTCGACGCTCTTGAGATTGTGCTCACAGGCGGCTTCGACGACGACGTGTGTTCGTGACTTGGGCGGCGGCGCGAGCGCGTGCGTCGCCGGTTTTCGATTCGGCTCACGACGTTTGATCTTCAACGTCCGAGCGAGCGCGTAACCGGTGTAGCTTTCGAGACATTTGGCGACTTCGATTGGACGACCTTCGACCACCACGCGTCCCCCGCCGGCGCCGCCCTCGGGCCCCAAGTCGATGACCCAGTCCGAGGTTTTGATCACGTCCAAGTTATGCTCGACGATGACGATCGTGTTACCGCGATCCGCCAGCCCTTGGATGACCTTCAATAGCAATTCGATATCGGCGAAGTGTAATCCGGTGGTCGGTTCATCGAGCACGTACAGCGTCCGTCCGGTCTCTCGCTTGCTCAGTTCTCGGGACAGCTTGATTCGTTGTGCTTCGCCACCGGAGAGTGTCGTCGATGGTTGACCGAGCTTCAGGTACTCGAGCCCGACATCGACGAGAGTTTGCAACTTCTCGGCGACTTTGGGGATATCTTGAAACACCTCGAGCGCTTGCGAGATATCCATCTCCAGCACATCGGAGATCGAGTGGCCTTTGAACATCACCGACAAAGTTTCACGGTTGTAGCGTTTCCCTTGGCAAACCGGGCAAGTGACCCAAATATCGGCCAAGAAATCCATCTCGAGCTTCGTCGCACCGTTTCCGTCACACGCCGCGCATCGACCGCCGTCCACATTGAAACTAAATCGACTCGAGGTGTAGCCTCGCGTCTTCGCTTCGGGCATCTTCGCATACAAGTTCCGAATTTCGTCGAACACCTTCACGTAGGTCGCGGGATTGCTTCGCGGTGTGCGTCCGATTGGCGACTGGTCGATCGCAATGGTCTTGTCGAGATGCTCCATTCCCGAAATCGAGGCGTGGTCGCCGGGGACACATTCGCCGCCGTTGAGATCACGACGCAGTGCCGGTTCGAGGATGCCGCCGATGAGTGAACTCTTGCCGCTGCCCGAGACGCCGGTGACACAGGTGACAGTCTTGAGCGGGATCGAGACGTCGATATTTTTGAGATTGTGGAACGTCGCACCGTGGATAGTCAGCAATTGCTCGGGGTCGATCGGACGAAGCGTCTCGGGCACCGCGATTTCCCGCGTTCCGGCGATGAATTGGCCCGTGACGCTGGCCTTGGTGTTGGCGATCGTCTCGAGGTTTCCGGTGGCGACAATGCGTCCACCTTTGACACCGGGTCCAGGCCCGAAGTCGACAATCGTATCGGCGGCGCGCAGTGTATCCTCATCGTGTTCGACCACGATTAACGTGTTGCCGGCATCGCGCAGCCGCACCAGCGTCTCGATCAATCGATCGTTGTCGCGCGGGTGCAATCCGATCGAGGGCTCATCGAGAATGTAGAGCACGCCGACTAGCCCGCTGCCGATTTGCCCGGCGAGTCGAATCCGTTGTGACTCGCCTCCGGACAGGGTCGGTGCGGTACGACCGAGAGTGAGATAATTCAGTCCCACGCCGAGCAAAAACCCGAGTCGAGCCCGGACTTCTTTCAATGCCTCAGCAGCGATCCGCGCGTCGATATTCGATAGTTCAACGTCACTGAAGAACTCGGTGAGTCGATCGATCGACAACTCACACAACTCCGGCAACGTGCGACTCGGTGCGTCGCTCGCGAAGCTCGCCGCCGCGGTGGTCAATCGCACGGACGAGGCTTGCGGATTGAGCCGACGGCCATGGCAATCAGGACAATCGAGGGTGTTCATGAGCTTTTCAAAGCTCCGCAATTGCATCTTGTTCTTGGTCGTGCGGTAGCGCTCGAGCAACTCCGGGATCAAACCCTCGAAACTGCCTTGATACTTCGTCGCTTTGCGTCCCCCCTTCCAAGTGAACTGCATCGACGCATCGGTGCCCCACAGCCACACGTAGCGGGCTTCCTCGGGTAAGTCCTGCCAGGGCGTCGTGAGCATCGAATTCGACGGCAAATCCATCGCCGCATCCATCGCGTCGGCGACACCCTTGTAGATGTGGCGACGGTAGCGGCCCATGTCTTCCCAAGCACCGATCAGTGACACGGCACCTTTCTTGACCGACAACTTCTCATCGGGGATCAATAACTCCGGCACGAATGAGTACAACCGGCCGAGACCGTCGCACGATTGGCACATGCCTTGGGGGCTGTTGAACGAGAACAGCTGCGGCGTCGGCGACGGAAAACTCATTCCGCATGACGGGCAAGCGTACGATGACGAGTACAAAATATCTTGAGCTACGGGTCCCGTCGTATCAGCGTTTGGCTCCGACAGGGAAACGATCGCAGTAGCGTCACCGAGTTTCAACGCCAGCTCAATGAACTCCGCAATCCGGCCGCGATCACGAGCGCCGGGGACCACCCGATCGACGACGACTTCGACATCGTGGCGCAATTGACGTTGTAACGCCGGTGCGTCGGCGAGCAAGATCGTTTCACCATCGACGCGAGCTCGCGTGAACCCTTGTTTGCGGAGGTCTTCAAAGAGATCACGGAACTCGCCTTTTTGACGCCGCACGACGGGAGCCAGAATCCACAAGGTCGCTTCCGCGGGCAAATCCAAAATCCGCGTCACGATC
>JBBSJZ010000637.1:0-3490 GCA_038256795.1 Pirellulales bacterium
GAAGGTGTCACGATCGCCGAGCAACAGCGTGCAATCGGACAACAGATGTCGGCGATGCAGTTTCTTGCCAGTGCCGATCCCGATGCGAAGTCTGAATTGACACACTTGATCGAATCACTCGCCCAGGATGACCGCCCCGAGATCCGAGGGATTGCGATTGCTGAGAAATTTAAAGCCGAGATCTCCGGCGTCCGTGACGCTTCCCCGGAGCAGCGTGAGTCGCTCGTCGAGCGCTGCTTGGGCATGATCGACGAGTCGGGCATCACCCCTACCGGCTATTCGATTGCGAACATGCTGGCGAAATCACTCGAAGCTGCTGGTGATAGCGAGTTAGCGGCGTCTCTCTATGATGAACTGGCCACGCGTCTTGCTACCGCGGACGACGAGCGACTCCGCGGCTTGGCCACCAAGGCGACCGGATCGGCTCGCCGCGCAAGACTCATGGGCAATGAGATGGAATTGCTCGGTATGACTGCGGATGGCGAGATGCTCGATTGGTCCTCGTATCGCGGTAAAGTCGTCCTTGTTGACTATTGGGCGAGCTGGTGCGGTCCCTGTCGTGGCGAAGTTCCGAACATGAAACGGAACTTGGAAATCTATCGCGACCGCGGCTTCGCCATCATCGGTATCAACATGGATCGAACCCGTGATGCCTACGACAAGTACGTCGCCGATGAAGAAATTTCGTGGGTCAATCTGTTCCCAGGTGACGATGAACTCAAAGGCTGGGATCACCCAATGGCCGTCCATTACGGCGTCGGCGCCATCCCCACCGCCATCCTTGTCGACCGCGACGGAAAAGTCGTTTCCCTCTCAGCACGGGGCGCGCGACTCGACGCGCTGCTCGAGGAACTGATCGGTTCGGCAGAGGCCGAAAGCGATACCGAGAATTGAGCCGAGATGACGGAGAGCTTCAGTAACATCGTGACCGGTCGATGAACAGGAAACCTCCGAAAACGAATACGGGAGAGAGGACATAGATGTCCACTCAAATGTTCATTCCCTCAGGCATGACTGAACCACGACCATCGCCAGAAAGACAAACACGTGGGGCTGGATGTTCACGGCGTCCTTTTCGAATCAATGTTGTGGTTTGTCCCGAGTCAGTTTCCGGAAATGGCCGCATTGCGGCGACTGTTGCACAGACGCTGTTGTTTGCGAGTCTGCGGAGAGACTCGCCCACGTGAGGTCATACCCGGCGAGTGATGCGCGAGGGCTTCACTACTCGAGCGGAATTTTTAGGCCAAGAGCACCGATGGGTCCTTTGACGCCTTCGTAGTGGGAGTGACACATCGTGCATTTCTCCATCACGACGGGGATGCCCGTTGCCGAAAGCAAGAAACGCTTATCCCCTTCGGTGACAACTCGCTCGTAGATCGGCTCGCCCTTGAGTAGTGCCTGAACAGCCTTCTTCTCGAAATCGGTTTTGGGTTCGTTGTCGGGATCGTAAGCATCCCCCGTCGCATCCAGTAACCGAACCTCATGAAATTCATTGTCTTTCATGGTCTTGAAAAGCGCCTGAAACGCATCTCCAGCCGCCATGGATTCGGAACCGTCCACATAATTCTCGGTGATCAGCACGATGGCTGATTTGTAGAGTGTGTCAAGCATCTTTGCTTGGTTCTTTGCTCTCGTTACGGCCGGAAGTTCTTTACGCCCGTCGGCCTTCTTGGTCGCCGTTGCGGTGTCCGTTTGCCCGACCGCGCTCACGGGCAAGACGAAGACGCAAGCTGTCATGAAAATCGCAAACCCGGTGGCGGTGTGATGGTAACGCATGATGTTGAGAGTTCCTGAACGAGTCGAGAAGCCAATTTGCGGCGATTCTTGCCGCGAGCACCTAGAAGTATACATATCGGTGTAGAATTGGCATAGCCGAGGATCTCAACGGGTGTGACCGGTGGCCGAGTCTAGGGTTGATGGTCGGCCGCGATGACGCTTCGCTAGCAGCTCGTTCGCTAAGGATCGTCTGGTTGTCGACAAGTTTCCAGGCTGTTGACGATCGAGCGAGAGGGTGTAATCCGTCGTCGGTGACTTCGCTGGATCACCTTCTCGGCTCAGTGCAGCGCGCGAAGCAAGACGCTGCCGTTTTCGCTCTTAGGAGACGTCCACGGAACTACTGACGGTTCGTTCTTGACACAGTCTCGCATCGATCTCATCGAGGGTTACAGCGACTCGCACCGTTGGATCCTCGCTTGTTGAATCGCTCGGCGTCTTCTTTCTAGACAAGCGACGCGTCGATGCCGCTTTGGGGGCTGGTGCATTCGCAGCGGGCGTTTCCGTAGCGGTTTCGGGAGAGTCGGACTTGGGCGTCGCAGTTGAACTCGCCGCCTTGTTTGCAGCGATGCCATCCTTGGGTGAAAACGCGGTCGCATCGGCAAGCAGCGCGTCGAGCTTGACGATCAGCTCGCTGTCATCCGCCTCGTTACTCGTGGCGATGCATTCAATGAGTCTACGAAGCCGATTGGCGGCCTTGAGCAGGATATCGACGTTGTAGGGATCGAGCACAAACTGGTGATCGCGAATTTTTCCAAGAACATTCTCGAGGCGGTGCGCGACGTCATTGATTTGCGTTAAGCCGAGGAACCCAGCGGCATCCTTGACCGAATGGATCGCTCGAACGACCGAGTCGACGAGACCGTCATTCATTGGTTCGCCGAGCGCTCCGATTCGAAACGGTTCCATCTCGATATCACTCAGGTCCTCGCGAGGTTCTTCGACGAAATCACCGAGCATTTCGTTGTCGTCCATTCGTCACTCACCTTTTCTTTAAAACTCGATCCGAAGTTTTACTTCTCGACCGCTGGATCCTTCGAATCAGAACAACCGTCAACACCGAAGTCGATCGGCGTTCATGAGCTCGAAGCTCTCCGCCGTTCCCCTACATGTCAAATAGCTCATGAATGGGTGCAGCGCAGAAAGAAGGAGCTGGGTTGCGCGAAAACGAACCAGACGCAATCATCTCCGGCGATCTCAACGGATTGTCTTGTTCGTTTTCCCCAGTGAAGCGTCACGGTGTTGAGCAGAACTTCTCAGGGAGCATGAGTCAACGAAAATCGATCGAGTGCTGGTCGACGCCGCCAGCGGACACGCGAACATCTTTGTCGGCGGAGTAAACCGGCGGTTGTTTGGATGCGAGAGCACCCTGTGACTTCTCAGCGCCGTGCGAGCTGGTGAATGCCATCTGGTGTTTCCCTACACGGTCAATCCAGCTCCCGTCGCTTATCGATTCGGTGAGTTTGAGTCTACGGTCGTCGTCGTCGTTGTCGCGCTCGCTCGTTCAACGTAGGCAACGAGAACCTCTCGCTTTCCGCCGCTGGGACCGGGGACTCTTCGGCATGTGAACCCAACTCTTTCCAGTGCGTCGCGCACTGCGCGACTACAACAATACGTAACGAGTCGTCCGTCCGTGTTGAGTGAACGATGCATCTTCGCGAGCATCGGGTCGCCCCATAACTCTGGCATGCTTGCCGGAGCGAACGGATCGAAGAAC
>JBBSJZ010000638.1:0-3486 GCA_038256795.1 Pirellulales bacterium
ATCCACAATGGTTTATGCGGAAAACCGATGACATTTTCCGCGAAAGTGCTGTCTCTGCTTCTTTACGCACACTGCGGCATGTTGCGATCTTGCTGGAGTCGATGCGCAAGTCCAACTCATTGAAAGTGACTTGTTCGGTGAACTCGGTGGCGATGAAACGTTCCACTTGATCGTTAGTAACCCTCCCTACGTGAGCGATGCCGAGTACGAAGACTTGATACCATCAGTCCGAGACTTTGAGCCCAAAGAGGCGCTGGTCAGCGGCCCGACCGGGACGGAAACGATCGCCAGACTTCTCGAGCAAGCCGTCACCCGCATCCGTCCTGGCGGCAGGCTACTGATCGAACTCAGCCCGATGATCGCTGATGCGTGCGCGAAAATTGCTGAGGACAACGGGCACTGGACTGATCCCGAATTTATCAAGGACCTCGCCCATCATCGCCGCGTCATGTCGGTGAGTCCAAAGCTGGACCGCTAACAGCTTGGGGTTGCCGTAGCTTTCGCGTACTTGAGCCCACGGCGTCAGCCGTGGGTTTCGGGCTGTCCGGTGGTGTTCGCTTCGCTCAAACCACCGGCGAATGGCTGAAATCCCTATTGGGATGAGCAACAACGAGATGTGTAGGATGATGAGGACGCGTCTCCGGATGGCTTAAGATTGAAGCGATGACTCAATCCGTGCAGGCCCAGCAAGGTCAAGTGATGAATTTCGTGAATGGCATACCGAGGTGCATGGTGCTCATGGTGATGCTCAGCGGTTGTTGGTGCGGATGTTCGCCAGTCGTCCGTCAAAACGAGATTGCGAGTGAGCCCCAGTCGTCCAAGTCGGCCACGCCGCTGCGAGCGATGAAAGCGGCGGCCGATGACCTCGACTGGAGCCTCGCCGCGAGTCACCTCGACGCCGTGCTCATCGCTCACGCCGCGGACGCGGTGGCCTTGGAATTGGCGGCACGCGTCGCCCATGAAACGGGCGATCCCGTTCTGGCTGCCGACTTGCTCGCCGATGCCGTGATGGTGAAGCAATATCGGGACACGACCCTGGCTCAGCGCGCCGTGATCGCTTTGATCGGGGTGGGCCGGTTGATGGACGGCATCGAATTGCTGGACCAGGTCGTGGCTCAAGTGCCGAGTGACGTGATCATTCGTCGCTTGTTGTTCGATTTGCACATGGGAGTGGACGATCGATTGGCGGCGCGGGTGCATGGTCGCACTTTGGTGATGCAGCGTGATTTTGATGCGGAGCTGCTATTGATGCTGGACATCGGCGTACGTCGCAAAGAGGAGAATCAATCATTCGAAAGAATGGTGGAACTTCATCCGTCCGATTTGCGGCCGTTGACCGGCGAGGCGATGACCCAGCTGGATCGCGGCGACTTAAGTCTGGCTCTGGATATCGCCGATCGAATCGTCCAGGCGCATCCGAATTGGTCGCCGGCGAGTTTGATTCGCGGAAGAGCCTTGATGGAACTTCATCGCAGCGACGATTTCGTGGATTGGTTGGAGCGTGCGACCGAACAAGACAAATCGTCCGCTTGGTACTGGCTGCTCCTGGGTGATTGGAATCGCGATGCGGGGCGGCTCGGTGAATCCATCGCGGCGTACCGGCAAGCGATTGATGTCGAGCCGGGGTTATTGCAAGCGTGGCAGAAACTGGGGGCATCTCTGCAGGAGTTAACGAGTCAAGACGAACGCGTCGAGCCAGAGGCATTGCGGTTCGTCAGCGATCAAATCGATCTGCTCAGCCGTGTTCGGCAAGCCCAAGGAAATTTTCAGTTTCAAGGCAAGGCTTCACCCGAACTCGCGTTGGACATCGCGAGAGGACTGGAGTCTGCCGGGCGACTTTGGGAAGCCGAGGCCTGGGCGGCTGTCGCGATGACGCTTCCGGGCGACAGGGTCCGGGTCAGCGAGTATCGACAAACGTTGGTCGGCCGATTACGCCAATCGATGCCCTGGGAGACGATCGATTACGGCCCAATTTTATCGCCCATGCTCGCGTCGTTGTCATTGCCAATTTTGCCCGGCGCCTCGGCTTCGAGGGTTCAAGATTCCGGCGATGATTTCGGCATCCGCTTCTCCGCTTCCGGCATCGTATTTCCGTCGTTTCGCGATGAAGCCGCAATCCGGGGACTGGAATTTTTTGGCAAGACCAGTGACGCGCTCGATCAACCGGGATTGTTGCTCTACGCCACGGCGGGCTGCGGAATCGGTGCCATCGACTTCGATCTCGATGGTTGGCCAGACGTGTACTGTGGGAACGCGGGTGCAGTCCCCGGTCAAGGAAATAGCGGCGCCAACTCGCTGTGGCGAAATCGGGAGGGTCGATTCTTGGACGTGACCGCGGCGAGCGAGTCGGGTGATCGTGGCTTCGGCCAAGGGGTGTGCGTCGGTGATCTCAATGAAGATGGATTCCCCGATTTGTGGATTGCGAATTATGGACCCAATCGCTTGCTGTTGAACAATGGCGACGGCACGTTCCGCGATGCGACGCGGCAGTGGTGCGTTGACGATGAACCCCGCTGGACCACGAGTGCGGCGATCGCCGATCTCAATGGTGATGGGTTGTCCGAAGTCTGGGAAGTCAATTATTGCCAAGGCATGGAAGCGACGCACATCGAGTGTTTGTCGAAGCCGGAGGGACCGCCCTCAAGCGTTTGCGCGCCGATCGTATTCAAAGCCGACTTGGATCGAGTCTATTCAGTCAAGACGACCGGTGGACTGGAGTCGGTCACGTCGCAGTGGCTCGATCCACCCAGTGTTCCAGGGCGCGGCTTCGGCATTGTCGTCGGCGCGATCGACGGACAAGCGGGACTCGATGTGTTCGTCACCAATGACATGACGAACAATCACTTATGGCTTCAGCAAAATGATCAACCGACACGGTTCCAGGAGTCTGGGGTGCTGCGTGGGGTGGCGGCCGATGGGCGCTCGCAACCGCAGGGCTCGATGGGGATCGCCACCGGCGACTTTGACCATGACGGTCGTACCGATCTCTATGTCACAAGTTTTGAATCGGAATACAACACATTTCACAGTCAAGATCGCACGAGCGGCTTTTGGAGTGATCGGACGAGTTCGCTCGGGCTGGCACGCCCGACGATTGAGATGGTCGGATTCGGAACCCAGGCCATTGATATGGACAATGACGGAAACGAAGAGCTGTTTGTTAGTAACGGACATATTGATCCGGTACTTCAGTACGCCCAGCACGCTCAAGTGTTTCAGCGAACTTCGGGCACAGGCTTCCAATGGCATGACCCCAACCTATTCACGGGCTATCTCGCGCAAGAGCATGTGGGCCGCGCCGTGTCGAAGATCGACATTAACCGTGACGGATTGATGGATCTTGCCATCACGCATCAAACCGAGCCCGTTGCCTTGCTGGTCAATGGAACCGAATCCTCCAATCACTACATCGAGCTGCGACTCACCGGCGTTGACTGTTCGCGGGATGCAATCGGTGCCGTGGTACGAGCAAGGTTGGGCGATCAA
>JBBSJZ010000639.1:0-3483 GCA_038256795.1 Pirellulales bacterium
ATCGGGTTCGCCGCGGTGATGTTGGCAAAATTTTTCATGTCACGGGAAGCTACGCCCAGGATTGGCTGTTCCATCCCAGCGATTTTAATTGGCGGGTCTCGGCCGAGGAGGGCGGTACACTGCGCGCGGTCGCGGACATCGGTACCCATTGGTTGGATCTCATCCAATTCATCACGGGCGATAATGTGACCGAGGTCTGTGCGGACTTGAAAACAGTGTTCGATAAGCGGTATCGCCAAAGCGGTGGACAGGAGACCTTCACGAGCACGAGCACGAGTGAGGCGGCTGAGGCGACGCGAGCGGTCGATGTGACGACCGAGGACTATGGGGCCATCTTGCTGCGATTTTCCAAGGGAACGCGTGGCGTCGTTTGGGTATCGCAAGTCATGGCGGGTCGCAAGAACCGTTTGCAATTCGAGCTCGCGGGTGGCAAATCGTCGCTGGCATGGTGCAGCGAACGTCCCAACGAAATGTGGCTCGGTCATCGGGACGTCGCGAACCAGTCCTTGCTTCGTGATCCGTCATTGATGAGCGTGATTGCCTCACAAAGTTCGAGTTATCCCGGTGGTCACAACGAGGGTTTTCCCGATACATTCAAGCATCTGTTCCGTGACTTTTATCGCTCGATCGGTCGCGGCGACTTCGCCAGCTCACCGACGTTTCCGACGTTTGCCGATGGGCATCGCGAGATCGCCTTGTGCCAAGCGATCCTCGCCAGCCATCGACACCAGCGCTGGATCCAACTGGACCCCACACCATCATGATGCAACTCGGATTTGTAACCGCCATCCTGCCTGAATTGTCGCTCGATGAAGTGCTCAGCACAGCTGCCGCGATGCGCTACGATTGTGTCGAAGTCATGTGTTGGCCCGTCGGCAAGGCCGACCGGCGGTACGCTGGCGTGACCCACATCGACGTCACCGGGCTCGATGACCAACGGGCCCAAACGATTCACGCGGCCACCGAGCGTCACGGGGTCTCGATCAGTGGTCTTGGCTATTACCCCAACGCGTTGTCACCCGACACCGCCGCCGCGGAGCTCGCCGCGACGCACTTGCGCGACGTCATTCGCGCCGCCGCGACGCTCGGGATTAGCCGCGTGAACACGTTCGTCGGACGCGATTGGACCAAGAGCGTCGACGACAACTGGCCACGATTCCTGGACGTTTGGTGCCCGCTTATCGAATGCGCCGATGAGCACGGTGTGAACATCGGGATCGAGAATTGCCCGATGCTTTTCACCGCCGACGAATGGCCGGGAGGTAAGAATCTGGCCTCGAGCCCAGCGATTTGGCGGCGGATGTTTGAAGCGATCCCGAGCAAACGATTCGGACTGAACTACGACCCGTCGCATCCGTGCTTCATGCAAATGGATTACGTCGCACCGATTCGCGAGTTCAGCGATCGGATCTTTCACGTTCACGCCAAGGACGTCCGCGTCGATCGGCAGCGGCTCGATGATCTAGGCATCCTGGCGCACCCGAATCTGTGGCACACGCCAAAACTACCCGGCCTCGGCGAAATCGACTGGGGCAAATTCTTCTCGACACTCGGCGACGTCAAGTACGACGGGCCCGTGTGCGTCGAAGTCGAAGATCGTTACTACGAAGGCTCGCTCGAAACGCGCCGGCTCGCGCTCCAGCAAAGCGTCACCTACCTCCGCAATTATGTCCCCAGGATCGACGGATGAAATACACCTACGAGCAACTCGCCAAGATGATCGACCATTCGTTGCTGCATCCGACGATGACGGATACGGAGCTCGAAGCCGGTTGCAAGCTCGCCGCGAAGTACCACGTCGCCTCCGTTTGCATCAAGCCATACGCCGTCAAGGACGCCGCCCAGTGGCTCGCCGGTAGCGACGTCATCGTCGGCGCGGTGATCGGTTTTCCGCAAGGCAATAGCAGCACCGAAGTGAAACGATTCGAAACCGAGCAAGCGTGTCGCGACGGTGCGAAAGAGATCGATATGGTCGTCAATCTCGGCAAAGCACTGTCAGCGGACTGGGCCTACGTCGAGCAGGATATCCGCAGCGTTTGCGATCAAGCTCACTCGCAAGACGCCAAGGTGAAGGTGATCTTCGAGAACGATTACATCACCGCCGGCGGCGCCGGATTGAGCAGTGATGATTTGAAACGAAAGCTCTGTGAGATTTGTGAACGCGCGGGCGCGGATTGGGTGAAAACGTCCTCCGGCTACGGTTTCGTGAAGCAACCCGACGGCAGCTACAACTATCAAGGCGCGACCGAACACGACCTCGCGCTCATGCGTGCCTCGTGCAGCGATCGCGTGCAAGTGAAGGCCGCCGGGGGTGTCCGAGATCTCGACGGTCTGATCCGAGTCCGCGACCTCGGCGCCAGTCGCTGCGGCGCCACCGCCACCGCCGCCATGCTCGACGAATACCGCCGCCGAGAAGCGGACGGAACCCGCAACACCGCCCCAACATCGATCGGCCAAGGCGGATATTGAAACCTCCGGTCAATCGACCAGATTCTCGATCACGGTAATCTCAGAGATCTCACCGCCGACTGGATCACCGATTCTCACCGTGATACTAATCGCCGGTAAATCCGCCAACACGGGCGGCAAACACTCCGGCTGATTCACATCCTGGCGCCCGGTATCGACGGAGAACGCGGCGGGTTGCGCTGCGGTCGTAGGTAGTCTTGCCAGTCGACTGCTGAGGTTCGTCGCCGAGGAGTCAAAAGTATTGAGAACCCAAACTGTCCCCAGCGTTCCGGGGGTGCCCGTCACCGTGCCGACATTATCTTGCGTCTGGTCAAAGCCGTCTGCCTCATACCCGGCGGTCCAGGTGTCGAAGCAAGGCTGGAAATAACGATAGGCACTGCTGGTATCAAAGTGCACCAGCTTTCCACTGCTCTTGATCGGCGCCAGCACTCCGTACAGCACGGGATACCCGGAGAGATTGCTTTCGAGCATGCTATTGAAGTTAAAGTTCACGTTTGCCCGACTCGTTGGAATGGTTGGAAGAGGCGGTGTGGTTGGGTTCGGACCAGGTATTCGAAAGTAGGTGGCCTCTCGAACCATGTCCAACATTGGACCCCCGGACAAATACGGATAGAACAAATCAACGAAGTCTCCCGTTGTCGCCAACATTTGCGAGTGTCGGCTTGCGAGTAACGTCGGATTCGCGACATAAGCGTCCGCGTTTCGCGGATCAAGAATCCCTTGGGTCAACAACGGTTCAATCGCCAGGTCACCGACTCGCACCACAACATCGTCGCTTCCTAGAGCACCGAGTTCGGTAAGGACTTGATTGGTCGCAGCTGAAGTCGTGGCGGATACGTCAGTGGAGCCATTGCCATCGTCATCGACGCCGGCCTTTCCGGGCTGGCCATCCAACCCCGCAGCCAAGAAGACGGGCGCGGTCGTATCGAAACCCTTGACGTCGAATGCGAGCACATTCGCCGCCAGCACATCCTCACCGGTCCTATCCCAACGAGCATCTGCCGCCGCCAGATA
>JBBSJZ010000640.1:0-3480 GCA_038256795.1 Pirellulales bacterium
CAAACGCTATGGCGACAAGAACAGTCCCCGCTTCGTCAACGGCGTGCTCGATCGGCTGTACAAAGAACAGCTAATGAAGTAGCCCCTCGGCATCGGGTTGCGTGATGCGACTCGTGATGTCTCGGAGGATGACTTGCTCGAGCGACGTGTCCCGACCCAGCGGGATCCAGCCGAGCGTGAGCGGTGCGGCAATGGAGGGGTCGGGCGTGCGAATGATCGTGCCGTCGTGACGTTGAGATCCACTGGTGGCACTCTCGGTTGAACTCAGCGTGCGATCGGTGTCCTCGAGATCTTTTTGCACGACCACTTCGATTTGATAGGCGGCGCCGTACGGTCGCACGGTCACGATGGCTCGGCGACGAATCGATTGCAACGTGCTTTGAAGTCGCTCGAATCCGGGCGTGCTGTCTTTCCGGAACGGTTCGAAGATCGAGGCGCCAACTTGGTACGACGTTTCCAAGCGACCGTCCAGAACGAGTCCGCTGCGGTTTTGCACCGGTTGCTCGCGGGCGATGCGAAAGTAATCATCCACGGCATCGACCACTTGAGACCAAACGAAGTTGTCTTCGGCCGGTGGTAGCTCAAGCGGATTGGGAACGTAAGCCAGCGGAGCTGAGTTGTTGAGCCGATTCTTCAACTGGCCGCATCCCGCGGCAATGACGAGCGATGCGATCACCAGCGTGGTGGCGATCCTCCAAGCGGGACCGCCCGCGCCGCGGCATCGCTCGCGAAGAGTCGCTGGCGTCTCGTTATCGGATGGCGGCGAGGGGATCAACGGACTTTTGGGGGCAAGTTGTTCTGCAGCGTCGCCGTCGAAGGCACTGCACGAGGCAGCAGCTTCGCACCGGGAATGTCTTCGGGAAACAGCGACCATACCGGCACTCGGTCTCGCATCGCTTCCATCACTTTGGTTTGCGACGCGTTGATCTTTTGTTGCCGAAGCTTGGCGCGGATTTCATCTTGAACATCGACGAGCGACGTGATCCCTTCTTCCTCGCGCTCGAGCACCCGGATGATATGCAATCCATCGCTATCCTCGATGATTTGACTCATCTCAAAGACGGGAAGTGAAAACACTTGTTCATCGAGAATTGCCGATGCCAGTGATCCTTTTTCGGTCCATTCATGCAGCCCACCCTTACTAGCGAATGGCTCTTGGCTCTTCTCACGGGCGACGGCTTGTAAGTTGCCCCCATAATAAGCTTCGCGTCCCATTTCCCAAATCGCGGTGTTGGCCACGTCTCGCGAAGGCACCTTGGCGAAGATCACGGAGAGTTGTTCCCAACGGGCGCGAGCGGCGTGTTGGTAGTTGCTGCGATGCGTCTCGTAGTATTCGTTGATTTCGGCAATCGTGACGTTGGGATCTTTCTCCACCTTGCTACGGATGTAGAGGTGACCGAGCATCTGGTCGACAAAATCGCGTTGTCGAGACTCGAGCGAACTGCCTTTCTCACGCAGTTGCCGATCCAGCTCTGTGAGGTCTTCGGTCTCGTATTGTTTTTTGAGTTCCGGGATCTCGGAATCGAAGAACAGGGTTCTCGCCTTGGTCGTCATCATCTCATCCGCATCGCGTCGTTTATCCGCGGACTGGGTGGCGACCTGGTCGAGCAGGAAAGATTCCCGCATCACTTTGTTTTGGATCGCTTGCGCGAGTGCCTGGCGCGTGAAGTTCACGCGGGCCATTTCGATTTGGTCCTTGGGAACTTCTTGGCTAATTTTGCTGAGCACTTCAGCAATTTTCGCATCGACTTTCGGCGACATATCACCCATCAAGATGGGCGATTGGCCCACCATCGCGATCACGGCGGCGGGATTGTCCGGTACATCGAGCGAGGGACCTTGGGCGTGCAGCGAGCCGCCCGCGCAGGCGAGCCACGCGGCAGCGGAAAAGACAATCGATGAAAAGTATCGGCGCGGCATGATTTGCCCTGCGACCCGTGGAGAAAACGAGGAATTCGTGGATGACGCTCGGCCGCTTCGCTTGTAGCCAGATCCGTTTCGCCAAGGCAAGACCAGGCCTGGCCAACCCATCGCCGGTTGTCCGAATTTGCTGTCTGTGACGGCTAGAAAGTCGCGACGCAGACCGTAAACGGTCTTTTTTCCGCTTGGATCCAGCTTGGCGGGCGAGTATTCTGAAGCGTGACGTTGGAAATCGTCGCGTTCCTGGGGAAGCGGACGAGTGGCCCGGATGGTCATTCGGCTGTTGGAATCGCAGGCGATCCGCCTCATCCGATGTCAAATGTGTCCGTCGCAACAACAAACCTACTCATTCCCGAGTCGACGGGCGAGGCAACTCTTTCTCAAAGGACCGCTGCAGTGACCAACGTGCCACCAATTTCCCGTCGTTTCGCGATTCCTACCCTCAGCTTGCTGCTGGTCGGGTTGGTTTCGTTGTCGTCTGTCCGAGCTGCGGAAGCAATTTCCGATGCCGTCGAAGCTCCCACCGAGCTTTTTGACGCCATGGATGCTGGCCAGATCGAAGTCCGGTTCATTCCCCAAAATGCAACCAAAGCGAATATTCTGGTTAAGAACTTAACCGACAAGCCGCTCAATGTTCGGATCCCCGCTGCATTCGCCGGCGTTCCCGTCCTAGCTCAAGGCATGGGCGGGATGGGCGGCGGCATGGGTGGAATGGGCGGCGGTATGGGTGGTGGCATGGGCGGCGGTATGGGTGGTGGCATGGGCGGCGGCGGCGGTCAAGCCATGGGCGGCGGCGGCGGCATGGGTGGTGGAATGATGGGCGGTGGCATGGGCGGTGGTATGGGTGGCGGTGGCATGGGCGGTGGTTTCATGCGTGTCGCCCCTGAAAAGATGAACAAGATGGCCGTCACCACGGTTTGCCTCGAACACGGCAAGCCTGACCCGAATCCGCGGATGGCCTACACCATTGTGCCCCTCGAAAAATTCACGTCCGACACCCGCGTCCGTGCGCTTTGCGAAGCGATGGGCAATGGTCAAGTCGCCCAGAACACCGCACAAGCTGCGGCCTGGCACATCATGGACAACTTGAGCTGGGAAGAGCTAGCGAACAAGAATCGAGTCGAAGGCAAATACGTCGGCACGATTCGTTGGTTCTCGATGCTCGAATTACGATCGGCGAATGTGGTCGTGGGTGAAGTCACTCGGATTTCCCAAGAATTCGACGAAAGCCATCCAGCGACCGCTGAGAGTGGATCTGACGCAGCCCGCGAGTCGGCTGAGCGTGAAGCTGCGATCGGCAAGTCGTAGGCTTGTGCCGCTACGATTGAGCTAAGTGACAACCAATGAGCGAGGCGATTTCTAACGGCGGTTCAGCCCACAACGGCGGAACCGCCGTTTTTCGTATCATCGTCAAACATCGAAAGCTTGGACGGATGAAATCGATCCCGATCATCGTTGCCATCGCCGGCGTGTTGAGCTTGCTGGGAAGCGCCAGCGAAGCGGACGATGCGGCCCCATTCTCGATCATGACGTGGAATTTGGAATGGTTCTACGATGATC
>JBBSJZ010000641.1:0-3470 GCA_038256795.1 Pirellulales bacterium
TCATTCCAGCTCACCGCATCCGCGCTAGCCGTGACGGACGAAACGGATCTGGCTGATAATACCGCGGTCACCAGCGTGCTCGTCATCGAACCGACACATGATGTCGCCGTGACCTCGATCAACGTCGCTCCCTCGATTGTTCGAGGCGAGTCCGTTTCGGTCAGTGTTCAAGTTACCAATCGAGGCACGTACTCAGAGACGGTTCAAGTCGCGCTCACGGAACAGCCCAATAACACCAGCATCGCGATACCGAGCGCTCAAACGATCGCACCGGGAGCTACGGCGACCTTCGTCTTTACATGGACCACGGGAGCAAGTACGTCACTCGGCTCGCACTTGCTAACGGCGACCGTCGGGACACTGTCCGTCGACGCGAACACCGCCAATAACACATTAACCACGTCAGTAACAGTCAATGATCCCCTGCCCCTGGACTTAATCATCGACGACGGTGACTCCGGATACGTCAAAACCCCCGGGTGGTCGACAATTAGTAACGTTGCGGCCTACAGCAGCGACTACAACAGTGCCGGTGGTGGAAGCGGCTCAGTGCAAGCAACTTGGAACTTCGCCGGATTGCCGGCTGGTGACTATCAAGTGTATGCCACCTGGGTCTCCCATCCAAAAAAGCAAGCGACCAATGCCCCTTACTCAGTGTCCGGAAGCACGGTGCTTGTCAACCAACGACTCGCACCCAACGGCAGCCAGTTGCCTGGTTGGCAACTGTTGACCACAACCGCTTTTGGTGGATCGGGTAATCTCGTGGTTGGACTGACGAACCTTGCCAATGGAATTGTGGTAGCCGACGCGATTCGTGTGGTGAAGGTACAAAGTATCGCGAGCGTCGGGCAATCGCTCGCGGCTACATCGGCACCACAAAACACGTCCACCGTTAACACAGCGACGACGCCGCTGGCTCGACAGGAGGGTAACAAGAATTTCGGAGTCGTGGATTCCTACTTCACAACCCTTGGTGGACGAAATGAAGTCTTGATGCTCGACGATTCGAACGTGCGTCGACCGTCCGCCAGCGACAAGCCACTCGATGGCGAGTGGGAGCAACTACAAGCCGCTATCCCCAATGCCGGTTTATCCCCCAAGCTCAACTGAGGAAAGCGGCATTAAACCAAGCCGATTGCCAACTCCGATTCGTCAAGGTTCTCTGACGACGTGAAATGATCATTCGATTCATCCGCGTCATCACGGGCCCAGTCATCGACATGCACGGGTGGACTGGCGTCAGCAGTATCGAAATCGATCGAAGCGATTAGTTTCATCACTTCATCGATCGCATCAGTTGATAATACTGAACGGTCGTCACGAACTTCGCGTTGCGATGTTTCTTGAGTCCTGGCGAGAATGAAATTCGAAGCAATCGCACTGGGAGGACCGGGAGGACTGGGCTCATCATGCGAATGATCGTGGTCCACCGGTTCGAAGTACCACAGTTCATCGACTACCAAAATCGAGCCGCTAATCAACTTGCTTGGTTTACCGCGTCCCCCGCCACCACCGCCCGACGAATCATCATCCAGGATCGTTCCTGTTGCGGTGCCCGAACCGCCAGCGATACTAGCGCCGACAACCGTGCCCAGGCTGACGTAAAAGATCTCGTCAACTTCGGCGACGTTATCGCCAATCACTTGAACCACGATGGTCGCTGCGACCTCGCCAGCCGGAATCGTTACGGTGCCACTCGCCCTCACGTAATCGTTGTTGGCAAGTGTTGCCGTTCCATCCGCCGTGGCCCACGGTACCGTCACCGCGTGATCGACCGCGTTGGACAAAGAGACCGAAAAGACCATGTCTTTATAGTTTGTTGATCCACTATTCTTTTTTCCGTTGGCGAGATTGCCTTCGACCGCCGACGCATTCGCGATCGAGACGTTGGCATCATTATCGACGATCGTACCGATGCCTTGACCATCAGCGATCAATGCACCCACCGCTCCCGACAAACTGAGAGCGAAGGTTTCGTTGCCTTCGACCATGTCGTCATCGATGATCTGGATTGTCACCGTTTGTGTCTTAGGGCCGCCCACAGCGAAAAAGATACTTCCCGCGGCCGCAGCGTAGTCCGAGGGTGCCGTCGCAGATTGATCAGCAGTGCTGTAATTGACGGACACATCACCTGTCGATGTACCCGACAACGTCACGGTGAACGTTGCAAAACCTGCGCCTTCGTTGACGATTACGTCACTGACGGTGAGTTGGGCAATTGTCCCTGGATCAACGATGGAACCACCAATCGAATAGCTGCCAAGACTTCCGTAATTGCTGTATCCCGATGGGGAACTTGTCGTGGGACTACCGACGCCCACGCCCCGCACCTGTAAGTAGTACTGTCCCGCGGGAAGCGTTAATGAGAGCGAGGCGTTCAGACCGGTGGCCGGATTTGACGATGCAACCAGTGAATTGCTTGAGTCGTACAAGTCGGCTCGGAGATCAAGATTCGGACCAGGTGTGAATGAGTTGACGTTCAACGTGACTGGTCCTGCACCGGTGGTAAACGAGTACACGTCCACGTCGCTCGATCGTTCAATGATCCCGGAACCGTTCATGCTGGTTCCGCTGATCGACAACGGTGATGCGGAGGAATGGGTGTTGCCATGATCATCGGCTTGATATCCAAATCCGTTGTAAGTCGTGATCACGGCCAAGTCGTCCGGCCCTTTACCGTAGTTGGCTCCTGAACCGCCATTGTTGCTATCAAAGTAAGTTCCATCGTCCCACTGAGTCACATTGTTGTAATAACCCACACCCATGATCGGTGCCCACCCGGTTTCGCCCGAACCGTGGCCGCCGTAGTATCCGGTCGTGGAGGTTCCATCGTGTGACAAACCGAGCGAATGTCCGACCTCGTGACTGGCCGCTTCCGCGATGCTCTTTCCGCCGTTGGTGTAGACCCACACGGGCATATCGAGGTTGCTGTTGAAGCTGTCGATGTAGGCGATCCCGCCGCAACCACAGCGTTCGTTGGGATCGATTACCATCGTGCTTTCGTTGGTCACGATGACCCGCACGCCCCAGCGAGCGTCGCTGCTGGATGTTTTTTGAAGACGGTCCAAGGCTGGTTCAATCGTCGTCACGTTCACATTGAATGGACGAAAATCTTCCGCGACGCGCAGGTACGTTTCCTGAATTCGCGATAGCTCCGTCGAGCTGAATGTGCCGGAATCACCGTCAATATCAAAGGGCTGAGCCACCAGCGACGTTTGGTTGTAGTATGAATTCCAATTGGTGTTTTCCACCACCTGTCCGCTGAAATCCAAATAGATGGTGTGATTGGCTCCCGGCAAACTCTCAAACGCCGGGACAGCCGCCATGCACAATCGATTCTCTAACGCTTCGAACGTAAAGCGGCGTAGCCGAGACTTAGCTTGGTGGGTAGGAACGGTTTTGAAGCGTCGAATTCGCATAAGAAAAGCCTTGATCAAGAAAAGAAGAAGGTGCGGAGGATGAGGGATGGA
>JBBSJZ010000642.1:0-3457 GCA_038256795.1 Pirellulales bacterium
AATGCGGACTCCGCATCAGCAAGACTCTCGGAAGACTTTGTCGACGCAAATATCTTACGAAAGTCATCGTGGATCGCGGGGTTATCATCGATCACCAAGATGCGACGGTTTGGTGTAGGGTCAGAAACCGAAATTAAACATTGCATAGTGATTCCGTGCTGGTGGGCAGTCGAAGTGTGAATGTTGCACCATGGCCACTACCGTCGCTGTGAACCGACAGTGAACCGCCAAGCTTTTGTGCGGTCAGAGCGCAACTGTGCAAACCGAAGCCATGACCACTCGATTTGGTCGTGAAGCCATGCGTGAATATCTTGCTCAGGTTTCCCGCTTCGATACCGATGCCGTTATCACGCACTTGGATGTTGATGTTGTCTTCATCGGCACTGAGAGTGAGTGTCAATGTTTTGTCATCACCGCCAAACTCATTGACGGATTGTTTTGCGTTCTTGAGCAGATTCAACAAGATCTGCATCACGCTGTGCTTCTCGGTCAAAATCGGAGGCAACTCACTAAACTGGCGCACCACCTCGACCTTGTGTCGGGCGAAACCGGCATCGTCGATCCTCAAAGCCTCTTCAAACAACTTGACCAAGTCAACCATTTCGGTCGTTCCCCGTACTTTCGCGTACGCTTGCTGCATGCTAACGATTTCCTTGATGTGATCGATGTTCTCGACCAACGAAAGCAGCTCAATCAATTGGGCGTCCCGTTCGGCACCCAAGTTCTTTGCCAATTCTTGCAGCAATCTCGGAAAAGTTTTGCCGCGCGGATCGGACGAGAAGAAGTCGGCCAAGTCGGCTTGTTCCGCGATAACGCTTGACGCTTTGGAAAGCGTCCCTACGCGGCTCGCTTTAATTCGTTCGACCGCAATGTTCGCGGACACATTGACGCTGTTGAGAACATTGCCCACGTTATGCAGCACACCGGTCGCAACTTCTGCCATACCGGCTTGCCGTGACGTCACAAGCAATTCCGCTTGCATCTGATCTCGTTCTGCCTGCTCAGTTTTGCGTGCGGTGATATCACGAACGACGCCGGCGATACGATAGGCTTCGCCCGTTTCGTTGCGGATCGGGAAACCTGTCGCATGGACCCAGGAAAATGAGCCGTCCGAACGGACCACTCGATACTCTTCGTTGAATCCACCTTCTGCTGCTCGCTCGAAGAATGCCTCAACGACGCGGGCGCGGTCGTCCGGATGAATGCCATCCACCCAATCCCCAGGCTGTTTGTAAAGGCTGTCGCAGGAACGCCCCCAGAGCGTCTGATAAGCGGCACTGATGAAAATCATCTGGCTGCCATCGTCGCTGGTCATGAAGAGAACGTCGTCCAAGTTGGAGGCGATTTGCTGAAACCTTTCTTCACTTTCCTGCAGTTCTCGAGTTCTAGACGCGACACGGTGATCGAGCAATGTGTTGGACTCAGCGAGTTGCCGCATCATCTTTTGAACTTGCGACATCTTCTTTCCGCAGTAAAGAATCAATAGGACCGTCGAGACGAAAAGCGCGAGCCGGAACCTAGCGGAGGTCAGCTTCTCGTCCGCCGCCCACGTCGAGACTGCGGTCAGTTGGTGATCTAGAAGCAATTCTGGTGATTGATCAGTTATCTCGCGAATCGTTTTCTCAAGTCCTACCCCTCGCGAGAGCAGCACTTCGCAGTGAACCTGAAGCAGGTCCACCTGTTTGCGATAATCAGGGGGTTGGGATATTGAGTAATTTTCGAGTGACGCCAAGGATGATCGGAAGCTTTTTTCATTGTCGCGGTTCATTGAGAGCGCAAACTCGAGCCCACGCCATCGAACGTTCGCAACTTGCTTCAGTGATTCAGCGGCCTGGCCCTCCTCATGGCTCAGCAAGCCTGTTGCGAGTCTCACGAAACTCGCAAGCGAGTTCCGCATCACGCTCTTCGTCGATTTAAAGTCTTCTACATGGCCTCGCTTCTGATGCAGCAAACTAAAGAGTTGTTTGTTACATTCCCAAAGTTCCAGGCAGTCCAAATCGGCACTCTGGACACTCCACGGCGTTACCGCGTCTTGCAATTGTCTCACAAGCGATGTCAAACGATCAAAGTCGTTGACCATTCCGTAGTGAATTGAATAAACCTCGGCATCCACCTTGGCGTTGAGTTCGTTGATGTGACGGACCAAACTGAGGAACTCTGATTTCTTTCGCTCGCCCTCGTCGTTCGTCAACCAATAGAACGCGGCTGTAACCGTCCCCAAGATCAGGAGAATTGCTGTGGTTTTGATGTGTGGCCAACTCATATCAGCTCTTCTGGTAAACGAGCGGTAAGTGATAAAAGAAACGCAATGATCTCGTTTATCTCTTCGTCGCTCAATTCGAAGCCGAGCTGATAGCGAGCCATAATGCGGACGGCGTCACCGAGTTGGGCTGCCTTTCCATCATGGAGATAGGGAGCGGTCAGTTCGACGTTTCGCAGCGTCGGCACTTTGAAAAGGTGTTTGTCTTTATCTCGTCCAGTGACATTGAAGCGTCCGTAATCCGCAGTGGTGATGTTTCCGCGATCGGCAAAGTAGTTTCCCATCACGCCAAGCGGCTGAAACGCATTGGAGCCCACGTTCGTTCCCTGGTGACAGGCGATGCACCCGACTTCCTTGAAGAGTGCATATCCCTGTTTAGCCTGATCGCTTATCGCGTTAGTATCGCCCTGCAGATACAGGTCGAATGGAGCGCCCGTCGTCACCAAGGCCCGTTCGTATTCGGCGATCGCGTCGGAGATATTTCCGGCGTTGATCGTGGTTCCGTAAAGCTGCTGGATGAGTTCGACAATCGTCGGATTGCGATTGAGTTTTTGAATGACCTGCTTCCAGTCGGATGCCATTTCCCGTGGGTTATGGATCGGTCCGGAGACTTGGTCGACGAGCGAGGCGGACCTCCCATCCCAAAATTGATTGGCGTTGAAAACGCTATTAAGAACGGTAGGTGAATTGATCGGACCGATTTGGTGGTTGATTCCGATACTCGTCTCCAGGCCATCGTCACCTCCGTTTCTAACATCGTGACACGAGGCACACGACATCGAACCATCGGCGGACAGTGATGTGTCATGGAATAATTTTTTTCCCAGCTGAATCTTTGCTGAATTCAGATCGGTCGGCTGGAAAATTGGACGAATGGGTTCACCGTTCGCGTGGCTCGTGCTCACAGTCTCGACTTTGACAAACGACGGGCGAGCGGCCGGCGCATTATTCCGTTCAATGTCCCGCGCTAGTACGACGGTGATGACGGTGACGATCGAGACCGCTGACGCGATTTCTTTTCGGTATTGCCAAGGTTGGTTGATATGCATGGATGACTCCTCTGCTGTTGCACTGTCACGAGTTCGAGTGATGAGCGGCGGCTCCCACGGCTGCAATTCCGTGTATTGCGTTCTGCTTGGATCGTCGAATATCGGAACGCCCAACTGCGTCCCGACATCTCTCGGACGTATACAGAAG
>JBBSJZ010000643.1:0-3442 GCA_038256795.1 Pirellulales bacterium
GTAGTGATTTTCACAATTTCGTATTTACAGATCTGACTACGCAGCTTCGTACTGCTGTAGCGACTTGTGGTCGGTTGTTTTTAAAAGAGCTTTAGCATCGGCGAGGCGAACGTCGTCAACATCGTGAACGATCAATAACACCGAACCACCCTCCACTCGCGCCTCAAAATCGGCGCTCACGTTGTGTCCGACACCCCACCGCTCCATACCACCCAGCAAGCTCCCGACCATGGCACCAATCACCATGCCGACCAGTGGCCCAGCAATGATGAGCGGGCCGATCAATGTTCCCGCTGCGATGGGCGCGGCAACCGTGCCACCGATCAACATGCCTAGCGTTGTGCTTCGGCCTTCAGGTGCGGACGCGGTATGGCCCCGCTCACTCGATTCACCCTCTTCGTGCAGGCCACGCAAATGGCGAGCAGCGGGATCAGATGCATTGGAGACAATTGACACTTGTTCGAGCGTAAAGTGTCCAGTCTCCAAAACTTCGAGTCCTACTTTCGCATCCGCACTCGATTTGTACTCTGTGATCAAGCACATTGACATGATTGTTCTCCATCGTTTTGTAGGAACGCAAAGCGAAGCGAAGCAAATTCCGTACCCGCAAAAATAGCTAGGCGATGCGCACTCGCACGCTTCTCCCTTAAGCCGATCGCTGAGAAGAAAATGGTCGCACTTCGCACAAGCTGGTCTCACTTGAGCCACCACCATTGCTTTGAGTTTGTCCACCAAGGCTAAGAGAACCCTTGCTGGAGCAATCGATATCTCGACTCATGAGTACGAAAATTTGAGCTGGCGGGTACGTCGGACGAGTCAATCGAGGATGCGGTGGAAAATGCAGTCGCACCTGCCGCCAGGACGGTGCGTGGGCTGTGACGGTTCGAGGGTAGTGAAACTCGCGGCGACATCACTGACGGCAAAGCAGCGCCATTCCAAGTCACGTTGAAGGACGGCTTGAAGCTGCCCGGTTGAGCATTTCGGAACGCGGTATGCAGTAGTTGACACCGCGACGTCAGCCGACGTGCGGTACAACGCGGTTCTCATCGGCCTCAGGGATTTACGGTGTGAACCGCTGGGAAGCGTGATGCGGCGGCTCGAACGCAAGATTTCATCAACCACCAAAGCAATCACAACCTGCAACGAAGAGCGATCATGCCCCACGTCGAACCACTCGCAACTCAAGACGCGCCTCAAAAGTCGCAACCGATCTTAAAGGCAATCGAAGAAAAGTTTGGCAAGTCCATGAATATTTTCAGCACGGCGGCCTATCAGCCCGACTTGCTTGGCGGGATGACTCAAATTAACGATGGCATTCGCAACGACTTGCCCGAAAAACTGCGGGAGCTGGCCTACTTGAAGTCGTCCCAAGTCAACGCCTGCGATTACTGTTCGCACTACCACAAGCAAGCTGCGAAGAAGGCTGGCGTCAGCGATAAGCAAATCGCGGCGATCGCGAGTTTTGAGTCGAGTGATGCCTTCGATGAACAAGAAAAGGCCGTGTTGTCTTACGCAAAGCAATTGACCGAGAAGGCACAGGTCGCCGCAACGACGGTCGAGAAGCTGAAGGCTTTCTTGAATGACAAGCAACTCGTCAGCTTAGCTGGCACCGTGGCCCTGGCGAATTTCACCAACCGCTTTAATCATGGTTTGGATATCCAACTACCATGAGCGATCACTCGTTCGACTTGGTCGTGATTGGGACTGGTCCGTCGGCGGGCACGGTCGCGAAAAAGACGGCGGAATCCGGCAAGTCGGTCGCCGTGATCGAATCGCGAGGCTACGGTGGTACGTGTGCGCTCAGAGGCTGTAATCCCAAGAAAGTCTACACCAACGCTGGCAACTTGGTCGATCAAGCCCGTCGCGCCGACGGGAAGCTGGCTACATTTTCCGATCCGCAAATCGATTGGGCCAAACTTTTAGCTTTCAAGCACGAGTTCACGCAGCCGGTCTTGGACAAGAGCGAGGCCTCGTTTCAAAAGCGTGGCATCAAGACGTTCCACGGCATCGCGAGCTTCTCTGGAGCCGACACGATCAAGGTCGATGGAATCGAGCTGCGAGGTGAACGGATTTTCGTGGGTACTGGGGCTAGCCCCGTACCACTGCAAATCGACGGCAACGAACATGTGACGCTTAGTGATTCGTTTCTAGAACTCGATTCGATACCTTCCCACGTGACCTTCATTGGTGGCGGCTACATCTCGATGGAGTTTGCACACGTAGTGGCGCGCTATGGCAGCCAGGTCGTCGTGGTGGATACTCACGAGCGTCCGCTCAAGCACTTCGATCCCGATCTTGTAGACCAACTTGTCGAGTGGTCGCGTCAAATCGGCATCGAGTTCGTGATGGATGCCAAGGTGACGGGTGTCTCAAAAACGGATGCGGGCTTGTCGGTCTCGATGCATTGCGGTGGTAGGCGTCAAACCATCGAAACACAGCTTGTCGTTCACGGTGCCGGACGTGTACCAAACATTGCGGAGCTTAGCTTAAAAGCCGGCAATGTGAATTTTGGAGAGCACGGTATCGAAGTGGATGAAACGATGCGCAGTGTCTCCAATCCGCACGTGTTCGCTGCGGGTGATTGCGTCAATAGTGGCATGCCACGACTAACGCCTGTTGCGAACGAAGAGGCCCGCATGGTCGTCAAAAACTTGTTCGCGGAGACTCCGGACAAACGGCCCGAGTATGGCCCAGTCCCCGCCGTTGTCTTCACATCACCGTGTTTGGCGGCAGTCGGATTAACAGATCGCGAGGCGAAGAAGATTCACCACGATGTTGAAGTGCTTCACCAGAACACATCGACCTGGGGGTCTGTTCGTAAGACGGGCCAAGTGTGTTCGGCCTACAAGGTCTTGGTCGATCCAAAGTCCGATCGCATTTTGGGTGCTCACTTGCTTGGTCCAGCCGCCGAGGAGACGATCAATCTGTTTGCTTTGGCCATGAAATTCAACCTAACGGCAACCGACCTGAAGTCCACCTTGTTCGCATATCCAACGTTCGCGGCCGACGTGCGACGGATGGTTTAGCCGTGAGCGATGTGCTTGCTAACATCGAACCGTTTTGGGATCACATTCGACTCGCTGACCTACTGGACATTGGAGTCGTTGCCTGTTTGGTCTACCTGGGCTTGCTGTGGTTTTGCGAACGGGCGTCGCGCTCGGTTGTCATCCTGATGGTGTTGGTGTCCGTTCTGTATGTCGTCGCGATTTGGCTAGAGATGTACTTGACCACCATGATGTTCCAGTTTGGATTCATCGGCGTTAGCCTCGCGTTGGTCGTCGTATTCCAGCAAGATATCCGTCATGGCTTTGAGCGTGTTGCTGCGTCGAGATGGTTCCGTCGATCATACGAAGCCGAGCCATCGTTAAGCAGTGTCGACACACTTGCCGAAGCGATTTCGATCTTGGCGGGCGAACGTGTTGGGGCGTTGATTGTTCTGCCA
>JBBSJZ010000644.1:0-3439 GCA_038256795.1 Pirellulales bacterium
CTACCCGAAAGCCATCAGGAAGATCAAAGACGGTTAATTCATCTCCACTGTGAACGGCTGAGTGCTCGAAAGCTTGCAGTTTGCGGTGACGATGCACGCTGCCGTCTGGTAACGCCACGACGTAACTGTTGTGAAAAACACCCTCATCACTCGCTTCGACCAAGCCGGCGCCAATCGTGAGGTTGTGCCGCCGCGCCAAATCAACCACCCGTCGTGTGCTCGGTCCCTCTGGGATTGGTTCGGCGAGCGCCGCGAGCTGCCCAACGGTCAAGTTGCGGATGAACCAATAGCCCGTGATGCAACATTCCGGGAAGACGATCAGTCGCACGCCTTTCGCGGCAGCCTGCTCGACATAGGCTTCGATCTTGCAGAAATTCGCATCCTTGTCGCCCGGCGACGATTCGAATTGCACCGACCCGACTCGCAAAGTGCGAGCGTCTATTTGACGATGATTCAAGGTGGACCTACCTACTTGGATTGGCGACGGACGCTCATTTCGATCACGGCGATCATGGCTTGGCACTTGTAGACGGTTTCTTTGTACTCAGCATCGGGTTCGCTGTCAGCGAAGACGCCGCAACCGGCTTGCACGTACACGACTCCATCTTTAACAACGATCGTCCGTAATTCGATGCAGATGTCCTAGTTGCCACGGTAGTCAATATAGCCGACCGCTCCTGCATACGGACCACGGTGAGGCGGTTCGAGTGAGTCAATGATCTCCATCGCGCGAACCTTGGGCGATTCCGAGACCGTTTCGTCGGGGACAGAGGCTTTGGAGAAGAAAAGGTACGTGGAGAAGAAAAGGTACGGAGAAGAAAAGGTACGCGGACTCGTTCCAACACGATGACCGTTTTTCAGTCCTGGCCCCTTATCCATCCCGCGAAAGCCGACTTGACATCGCTACGCGGATCATCAAACCAAAGACACTTGGCGAAATGGCCGAACCGTCCAATCTGCAAGGGCTTCAATTGAGGCTGTTGGCGAGTGGTGAGAGCATGTGTGGTACCACGATGCCAAGAACGACGACGCAGAGAACCATAAAGAAGAAATTCCCTTCTGATTGCACCTAGGAACAACCGAAGGGCCGAATTGACGTAAGTCGAGTACACCCCACTGGATTCGAACCAGTAACCTTCGGTTCCGTAGACCGATTTTCAGACGACGTAAGTCGTTTGCCACACAACCACTTGCGTGAAATCCGGGCAATCTCGGCAGCGCCACAGCAGCACATCGACGACCCTGCGTGTCAGCGGCTGGCAGCGAGTGACTCAAATCAAGCTCCAAACTCGCTCGAAAACGAACCGCAAACCGGCGACGATTTTCAGAGTTTGAGTCGGCTAATCGCCACTTGGCCGACGCTCCCCGCCCACGCTCGGACGACGATTCTTCAAATTGCGCACGTCTTGTCATCGCCGCCGACTGGCTAAGGCCACTGTATCCGTCGCATCACCAACTGTCCCTTTCGATCCCGTAAATATCAGAAACGAGAAATGGCTGTGCAAACAGAACTCGGCGACATTAACGAAAATCTAACCGTTCACGAAGCTAACCTCACTCTGGAGCTTGGCGATCTTTCCGCTCAAGCCAAGCGGGTTGGGGAACGACTTGACCAGATCCAATCGGCGCTCGCCGCGCTACGAGACGAAAAGCCAAACCAAAATTCAACTCGCGGTGGCGATGCCGTCCAAAAGAAAAGAAGGGCGAGTCCCTCAATCGTCCAAGAACTGGCAACGGTCGTCCTGGCGAAACGCGACCGTTTGCATTTCGATCAATTGCTCGAAAGCGTTAAATCGGAAATGCTCGCTCGCGGACTGTCACGCGTCGGTGCAAAATCGTTACTTGCCGAGGCAATCACGAAGCCCCCCTTCACAATCAACCCGGACCAGACCGTTTCCGCAACATAATTCCACCCTCGAGAAACACTTTGACCTAGCCACTTTTGCCGTGGTAAACTGATGGAAAAGGAGACAACCGTATGAGCGATACCGAACAATTTCTCGAAGAATTTCACCAATTTGCACTTGGTCGCTTGAGCCAAGGACAAAACGAAGTCGAGCTGGATGAACTCATGCTTCATTGGTACGACTCAAAAGAGAGCGAGCAAATCAACGCGACGATCCGGCAAGGGCTGGCGGACATGGAAGCTGGACTCGGGAAACCGGCCCACGTCGTATCGGATGATCTGCGGAAAAAGTTTGGCTTCAACGCCGAATGACGCATCAGGTCACTGTTTTGCCGACCGCCGAGCGTGATCTCCATCAAATTCTCACGTGGTTGATCGGTGATCGTCCCTTGGTGCCAAGAAGTGGCTCGAACGTTGAGACGAAACGGTTTTGTCACTGGCCAACAATTTAGAGCGATGCTCCCATGGACAGGAAAGCATAAATCATCCGGTCGAAATACGGCAAGTATTTTTCCGCACACGGAAAGGCAATCCGTATCGAGCTTTGTTCGCGATTCAGACGGCGAGGTCTTTGTGATCCATATCCGCGGGATGGGACAGCAGTTGCTCAAAACGATTGTGTTCCCCAATCAACGAATAGCAATTCTTGCGTTGTAGGTTCCGCAAAGCCTGCGTCGATTTAATTCACCGACGTGAGGAACCTGATAGCGAAATTGCAGTCGGTTTGTCCAAACCGAGTGGGTCAGCGACTGTGGCTTCCTGCTTGGGTCGATCAACCCAGGGCAGGTCCAAAAAATCCGAGTGGCTCCGGCGTCGGCCACCGGAGCACCGAACAGAATCTTAAAAATCGCTTCGGTGTCCTGCGCCTCCTGTAGTTCGGCGATCGCCAAAAAGCTGAGGCTTGTCCAGACTCGGCGACTTCGGCCAGCTCGCAACTTGCAGCAGTGTCCCTGCTCACCAAGACACTTTTATGTCAAATGACGGTTCGTAATGAGCGCTTTCGGGCGGTCGCTCAACGGTCCCAGGACTCGCTCTGACGAGCGGGCTGGGCAGATCGCGGTGTCATTATGATGAATGGCGACTGAACCGTTGCGGCGGTCGAAAGCCTAAGTGCGATCGCCGCTCATCTGGCGATCGGCCCAGGCCTGTTCCCAGGCATTCAAGAAACGCCCAGGAGCCGCCTCCCAAGCTTCGGGATGATCAAGAAGCGAGCCATTGCGACCGAGTAATCTGGCTCATCCGACTAAAGCGTACTTTGCCTGATGGAGCGAGTAGAGCAGTAGTTCGAAGTATTCGCGATCGCGAATGCCGTAGGACTGTCGCTGGACGGTCTTGATTTTGTTGTTGGTACCCTCCATCGGGCCGGATGAGATTCGGTGATCGAAGTAACTTAACAGCCCATCTTCCAGTCGCGTCAGAGTTTTGGCCATCGTCTTCAATGGCGGCAGTCCTGTTGCGATCGCTCGATTGCACCATGACCGCAAGAACAGCTGCGCCGGCCACCGAAACGTTTCCTTCCAGAACAATCGCAAC
>JBBSJZ010000645.1:0-3431 GCA_038256795.1 Pirellulales bacterium
GCTGACGCAGGCTACACTGTAGACCTGTTCAGAAATAGATTCCCTGCTTCCAAACACTCCCTAACCATGTTGAATTTGCTTTCCCGCGGATCCGCGCACACTTGCGACGGGATGAAGCGTCGTGATTTTCTGCAAATCGGCACCCTCGGTGCAATCGGTTTCGGGTTGCCGGAGTACCTGGCGGCAGCGGACCAGGGACGTGTTGATGCGGCTCACGACAAGCGATCGTGCATCATGATTTTTAATCTCGGCGCGCCGAGTCAACTCGATACCTTCGACATGAAGCCCGAGGCGCCGGCGGAGGTCCGCGGGCCATTCAAGCCGATCTCGACGAAGGGCGATTTCCAGGTCTCCGAGATCTTGCCGGGGCACGCCGCGGTCGCGGACAAGTTTTCGATCGTTCGATCGTGTTACCACACGGCGGCCGCAGTTCACGATGCCGGTTGGCAAATGTTGCAAACCGGTCGCCAATTCACGGGGGGAGTGAATTACCCGCACGCGGGCGCGGTGGTGCAGTACTTGCGTGGCCGGCGCAGCGACTTGCCCGCACACGTGGTGTTGCCGGAGACGATGGGCCGGGGTGGCGGCAATTTGCCCAACGGACAAGCCGGTGGGTTCCTTGGCAAAGCCTACGATCCGTTCGCGCTCATGGCGGATCCGAGTCAAGCGGACTTCAAGGTTCCCGATTTGTTGCCGCCATCGTCGCTCGGTGATGTGCGGATCGATCGTCGCCGCCGCATGCGTGATGCGATCGAAGCGCGGATGAGTGAACTCGAAGCGACCGAGTCCGCTAAAATGCTCGACGCGAATTTCGAGTCGGCTTACCGATTGATGAATAGCCCTCAGGCGCGCGAGGCATTCGACTTGAGCAAGGAACCGATCGCGGTGCGCGAGCGATATGGCATGCATCGCTTTGGCCAGTGCTGTTTGCTCGCGCGGCGACTCGTCGAAGCGGGCGTGCGATTTGTGACGATCAATACCTTCCTCACGGTGTTCGACGAGATCACCTGGGACATTCACGGCAGCAAACCGTTCACGACGATCGAGGGCATGAAAAACATCGTCGCGCCGATGTACGATCAAGGCTACTCGGCGTTGATCGCGGATCTGCACGATCGCGGCATGCTCGACGACACGATGGTGTGTGGGTTGGCCGAGTTCGGGCGGACGCCGAAGGTGAATCCCGCAGGCGGTCGAGACCATTGGCCACAGTGTTTCTCATGCACGTTTGCCGGCGGCGGCGTGCAAGGCGGTCGGGCGATCGGCGCCAGCGATCCGATTGGGGCGGTGCCTGCGGATCGACCGACCCAACCGGGAGAGATCATTGCCACGATCTTCAAGAGTCTCGGTTTGGACTTGCACGAAGAGTTGCCGGGACCCGCCGGGCGGCCGTTCCCGCTCGTTGATTTTGGTGTGCGTGAGATCCGCGAATTGTTCGCCTAGCCCGTTCGATGTTTTGGATGTCTGAAGATGCGTTTGCTCGGTTACATATGGCTCGGTTGGCTCACACTCGGCTGCGTCAATTTCGGATGCGGCAGCGAACCGCCGGCCGTGGCGATATTGCCGGAGGCTTTCACACTGGAGGGGGCGACGTCGCGACAAAAGTTAATCGTCGTGGTGCGAGGTTCGCTGCACCCTGGGGCCCTCGTGGATCACGACCGCGTGACTTGGACATCGAGTGATGACTCGATTGTCGAAGTTCGCGACGCAATGGCGTATGCGAAGGGTAACGGCGAAGCCACGCTCACCGCGCAACTCGCTGGGGGCGTGAGTGCGACCACCCAGGTAACGGTGACCAGCGCCGAGCAATCGCGGCCGCTCAGTTTCCGGCATGACGTTCAATCGGTGCTTTCGCGATCGGGTTGCAATACCGGCGCGTGCCATGGCGCGCTGGCTGGCAAGGGCGGCTTCCGATTAACGCTCGGCGCTTACGATGCGGATGCCGATTTTTTGGCGATCACCCGCGAGGCTCGCGGTCGTCGCATCGAGATGGCGGATCCCGGTCAAAGTCTAGTGCTGGCCAAGCCGACGGGTTCATTGCCCCACAAAGGCGGCCTGAAATTGAAACCCGAATCGTACGACTACAACGTGCTCGCGAACTGGATCGCGAGTGGTGCGGCTGGCCCCGGTGAGGCGGACGCCAACCTCGAGCGAATCAGCGTCACACCGGAGACGTCCCTACTCGAGATTGGTGATACGGCCCAGGTGCTCGTCAGTGCTCATTACGACGATGGCCGCGTGGTCGATGTCACCCATTGGGCCAAGTTCACGGCGACGGATGAAGTCGTGCTCACGGTGAATGCGTCGGGCCTCGTCAGTGTTCGTGGCAGCGGTGAAGGCGCGGTGCTGGTGTGGTTCGGCAGCAAGGTGATGCTGGCGCGAATGACGGTGCCCTTCCCGCACCAAGTTTCACCGGATGTTTATGCCAGTTCTCCACGCAAGAATTTCATCGACGATCTCAATCTCGCACAGCTGGAAACGCTGCAGCTTCGTCCCTCGCCGCCGTGCGATGCGGAAACGTTCATTCGCCGGGCGACGCTGGATACGATTGGACGCTTACCGACGATGGCCGAGCGTGACGCTTACGTCGCGGACGAGAGTTCCGATCGGAAAGAACGGTTGATCGAGCGGTTGCTGTCGACGTCCGACTTTGTCGACTACTGGACCTACCGCATCTCGGACATGTTGTTGATCAACGGCACGAGACTGCGACCGCTCGCCGTGAAAGCCTATTACGACTGGGTGCATGATGCCGTCCGTGACGATGTGCCGTGGGACCGATTCGTGCGTGAAATTCTGACCGCGACGGGTGTCAGTACGGAAAACGGCGCCACGAATTTTTACGCACTGCACCAGACCCCTGAAGAGATGACGGAGACCGCGTGTCAAGCATTCATGGGGCTGTCGATCGGATGTGCAAAGTGCCACAACCATCCGCTCGAGAAATGGACCAACGACCAATACTACGGGATGGCCAATTTATTTTCGCGAGTCCGCGCCAAGGGCTGGGGTGGTGAATCTCGAAACGGGGACGGAGTTCGTACGCTCTACGTTTCCACCACCGGTGATTTGGTCCAGCCGAGTCGCGGCAAACCGCAGCCGCCCGCACCGCTGGATGCACCGCCGCTGGACCTCGATGATCCCAATGATCGCCGCGAAACGCTGGCCCAGTGGATGACCGATCCCGCCAACCCGTATTTCTCGCGAGCGATCACGAATCGCATTTGGGCTAACTTCTTCGGCCGAGGCTTGGTCGAACAAGTCGACGATTTACGCCAAAGCAATCCGGCGTCTTGCGAGCCACTGCTGGCCGCCGCATCCGAACATCTCGTTGACGCCAAGTTCGACTTAAAACAGTTGATGAGAACCATTCTGGAGAGTGAGACTTACGGCCGAAGCAGCGAGCCGCTCGATGAGAATCGCGGTGAGGA
>JBBSJZ010000646.1:0-3416 GCA_038256795.1 Pirellulales bacterium
AGCACCAGTGAGTTCGTGCGTCGTTGGTGTCTTCACATTCAGCCGGACCAGTTGACGAAAACTCGATACCTGGGTGGCTGGAGAAACAATCGACAAGGCGACTACATGCTTCGTTGTCGCGAGTTGCTGGGATCACTGGGACGACCGACTGTCGAGGCGGACGAACGAGAACGCGGTGTCGAAGAATCTGTTGACGCTCCTGAGCTGTTGTGTGAGTACTGTGGCAGTGATCGACTGGAGCTGGTGAGTCGAACGCCGAAACCCCCATGGAAGGAATTGTTTTGGCGTGAGAGCGAGACGTGTCCGCCTTGGTACGCAGATCATCAGCGAGAATCACATCGGCGGTTCTGGACAGCGGAACACGGTTCCGATTTTTACGACTGGTATCTGGAAACGCAGGTAGAAAGTGCAAAGGGAATCAAGCCGCAATCGTCACGACCGGCCCAACTGCACCTACCCGGCTGGGACGCATGGCTCACACGTCACGATGCCTATCCGCTAGACTCCTACTGACGAATCAGCCGACGTGATTCGTACTAACAACGCCGCCTGCAACGCGGCGACAAAGTTCAACGCACGATCTATCCGCACGACAGGCGATCCAGCTCAACCGACAAGTTGAGCTTTTTTGACGCCTGTCATGCGGATAGATCGCAATTCGTTCGGCGGCGGAGGCCGACCCGACTGCGGCGCGGAATCCATGCGTAGGGTCTTGCGGGGGTTTGACCGACCGGTTAATCTGACGGGCGTCGCCCGGCGCGGCTATTGTGGCCGCAACAGGCCGGGATAGGCTGCGCCGGCGCAGACTATTTCCATGTTCGGCGGCGCGGCGCATCCCAATAACAAGTTCTTAAGGAGTGAACCTTGAGTCCTATCGTCCTCATCCTCGTAGTGATTTTGATTCTGGCCGTGCTGGGCGGCGGCCACGGCTACCGCAGGGGCAACAACGTCCTCGCCGGGGGCGGCGGCCTGCTCGGGTTAATCCTGGTCATCCTCCTGATCCTGTTCCTGTTGGGCCACATCCACGTGTGAATAAACCCCCGTCCGAGGAGGAATCCCGGACGAGCGTGACGGGTTGAGCCGTTACGAAATCGGCTGCGGTTGTTGAGAATCCACCGGCCGCTTATTACCAGGGTGTCGGATTCAGCTACTGCCCAATGGCTCATGTATTCATGTGAGAGTGTCTCGGCCGCTTGCTGGTGAGAACCGGCTGTGACGTCGTCTCGGGCAAGAACCGCCGAACCAGACGCTGCAGCAGACGGCGGGGCATGACTCTTTTCGCTGGCTGGCTGAAGACGCTGGAGACGACAAGTCTTAATAAGTCGTACAAGATGGTAGTTCTAAGAGTGCTGTTGGATTCGGGGGAAATGTTTGCTGGAGTCGACTTGCTTGATTTCTCCAAGCAGTGCCGATCGTTCATGCAGCATCACGAGGTTCTTCGTCGTGACCTCGCCGGAGCGAATCATGCGGTTGACCATGACCAAGCGACGGATCAGGAATAGGCAGATTGGTGGATTCGCTGGCCGATTGATCGTTGGCTTGCAAAACAGAATGGGGCAGTTTGGTTTGCAAGAAGCGGCGACTCGTTTCAATCAACCATCGATTGTCCTGACCACTTAAAGCCAGCGTTGGAATCATTGACCGAAGAACTCGTTGATTGGCGACTTGCTGCGTACACTCGGAACCGCCGGCTTAACGCGACGGCCGATGGTGAACTGAGTTTTGAAGGCAAGGTTTCGCACTCCGGTGGACGCCCGATTCTGTTCCTTCCAGAGAAGTCGAAGATGCCAAGCCGCCCGGTCGGACCAACACCGATGCGACTACCTGGTGGCGAAAAGTGGGAGTTTAAAATGGTGAAGGTCGCCTGCAACGTTGCATCGCCGATGGGTGAGAAAGCCAACCAATTGGGCCCGTTGCTGCAAGAGTGGTTTGGTCCCAAAGCCGGTTTGCCAGGGACTGATTTCCATGTGCAATTTACTAACGAGAACGGACAATGGCATGTGGCGCCGTGTAAAGTCGATGGGTCGACGGGTTCCAAGCCGATCGAGCAGGTCGAGATCGAGACTCCTTTTGTCTTGTTGGACGTGCCCAGTGCTGCAAAGTTCAACACACATGCACCGGTCTACGATCTCTCAATAGCTGCTGGTGATTGGGGGCCAGAGGGAGTTCCAACTGATATTGGTTGGATTGCTGTGCCCAATCGAGTGCTCACAAGCGGGATGTTCGCCGCTCGCGTCACCGGGCACTCGATGGAGCCAAAGATTTCGAGCGAGTCGTGGTGTCTGTTCCGCCCAACTCCAGCGGGTTCACGCGAGGGCAAGCTGTTGCTCGTTCAGGTCAATACGCATGTGGATCCAGAAGATGGTGGCCGATACACGGTCAAACGCTATCACTCCGCAAAACAGGTCACCGAGGATGGCTGGGAACATGCAAACATCGAACTCCAGCCTCTCAACAAATCCTACGAAATCATTCAGGTCTTACCTGAGCAAGCAGGCGACTTGCGAGTCATCGGTGAATTTGTGTGCTTGATCGATGCAGACCAGTCAGCCTGAATGTCTAGCAACGGGTGATAGTAGCTGCACGAAAACCTTCACCAATTGCGAATTGTGATTGTGAACTGCAGGGCAGTCGCGAGTGTCATCAGATCAGGTATCTCCGTCAGCTTTTTTTCACTAGGCAATGCGATAAACTGCCCCCATGAACGAAAACGAACGGAACGCGAATACTAGATCAACACCGGAGTCTTGCCCAACTTCGGATCCCGCGTGTCCGGTATGCGGTGGACGCTTGATCGACATTCGCGGCAAGTTGCAGTGTTCGGCGTGCCATCGGATTTGCGAAACGTGCCAGCGAAGGGGGTCGCGGTTAGCGACGAGGTGAATCGTGATGCCACTTGGCGACCTAATCATCCGACTTTGCGACAGCGGGTTCGGAACCATCGAAGCGACCCGTCGATTGCTGGGTCGGCCGGAGGTTGGAACGATCACGACGTCGGAACTGCACGCAGCGCTGAACCCGGATGGCACACCACCGGTTTTAGTTGATGTTCGCAGCGACGCGGAGCGGGCCGTATCACGAATTCCCGGTGCGATCACGCAGCAAGAATACGAGGCTGACGCGGGGGCATTGGCGAGCCGGCAAGTCATTGTTTATTGCACCGTGGGCGGACGTAGCTATCTGTACGCCCGAAAACTTGTTGCGACGGGCGTCGACGCGACCAACTATCGCGACGGAATTCTCGGCTGGTGCCGCGATGGGCTACCGCTCGAATCTCCAGACAAACACGCCACCACTGCCGTGCATCCGTACTGGCGAATCTTTCGAGTGCCGGATCAGTCCGAAGTAAAGACCTGATGGACTCTTGCGACACTATGCATGACTTCTTGAATCGCATCCCCACCATCAATCACATC
>JBBSJZ010000647.1:0-3407 GCA_038256795.1 Pirellulales bacterium
TATTTTACGTCCATTCGTCACTTCGGCGGACGGTTTTTGCCCGCCAATCACGTGCTTGTTTTGCCCTCAATCTGACTGCGGCTACACTGTCCTCATCCCGCACCATTCAGTGGAGAAACCCAAAGATGACAACGCCCCTGGCCGAGTACTTTACCTAAGGAACGTGGAGCCTGGGGACGAGCCAAATGTCGGGCACATTCAAGGCAACTCCACCGAACGCATCCGACGGCGGACTAATTGCAAATTGACGCTGGACTGCTACCTTAAAACTTTCTTGGCTCCGCCATATTGGTCACTCGATATCGATGAAAGAAGTTAGTTGGCGATGATGCGACGACTTGCACAGCTGTTGCTCGTTTTCATTTCGGGCTGGACCTTTACAGTTATCCAAGAGGCGTTCGGCCAAGAGGTGCCTCGCCTTGAAGCCGTGACGGCGATGCGTCAAGCAGCGGAGTTTTATCGAGGCGAGGTAGCTTCCCATGGTGGATACGTTTATCACTACTCGGTCGACCTATCCCAGCGTTGGGGCGAAGGGACGGCGACAGCGGATCAAATCTGGGTCCAGCCCCCGGGGACGCCCACCGTGGGTATGGCCTACCTTCGAGCGCACGAAGCAACCGGTGACCGCTACTACTTGGACGCAGCTTCGGAAGCGGCAGTCGCGATCGTGCATGGGCAACTCCGTTCCGGTGGCTGGACCAACGCGATCGATTTCAATCCCGATAGCGATCAGACGGCTGAGTATCGCAATGGCAGGGGTCGCGGTAAAAACAATTCGTCACTTGATGATGGGCAAACGCAGTCAGCGCTGAGCTTCTTGATCCAGTGTGACAAGGCGCTCGAGTTTCGCGATCCACGGGTCCATGAAGCTGCCATGGTTGGGCTCGATGCGTTGCTCGCGGCGCAGTATCCCAATGGCGGTTTCCCCCAGGTTTGGACCAGGCCGGTAACAACGCATCCCGTCATCGCGGCCAACTACCCAGACTACGATTGGCGGACCGAAGGTCGTGTCAAGGAATACTGGAACGCGTACACGCTCAACGATAACGTCACGGGCTATGTCGCTGTCACGCTCATCGACGCGCACCGCGTTTACTCGGACGTCCGGTACCTCGAATCGCTCCGCAAGCTAGGAGACTTCCTACTGCTGGCGCAGATGCCCGAGCCTCAGCCGGGCTGGTGCCAACAATACAGTTTCCAGATGAAACCGATTTGGGCTCGCAAATTCGAACCGCCAGCGGTCAGTGGCGACGAGAGCCAAGAAGTGATCGGCACACTGCTACTGATCTCGCAAACGCTGAGCGATGCGAAGTATCTTGAACCGGTCCCGCGAGCGATGGCGTGGCTCAAGCGATCGTTGCTACCGAGCGGTCAATTAGCGAGGTATTATGAATTGCAGAGCAATCGCCCGCTGTACATGAATCGTCGCGGGGATAAGTACGAACTGACGTATGAAGATTCCGATTTGCCCGACCACTATGGCTGGAAGACGGACAACACACTGAACCAGCTCGATCTTCGGTACAATGTGGTTCGAGCTGGCGATGCGACGACCGACGTCGCCAGCGCGCGTGAACTTGAATTGCGAGTGAATTCGATCATCACGGCCCTCGATGATCGTAGTCGCTGGATCGATCACTACGACGGAACCCGACTCGTTGGTCAGCCAAAGTTCAAGCTGGGCGAGCCATATTTGTCGAGCCAAACGTTTTCTAACAACCTAACACGACTCGCCGAATTTGTTGTGGCCAGTGGGTCATCAAAGTAATTGATCCCACCATTTTTAATTGAGAATCTCACCGTGGTTTTGAAATCCTCTCGTCGGTGAGGAATTCGTTTCCTCCGACCTTACGATTGACACCGTCACGTCGACTTTGATGGACCCGACCGTGATGCAGCGATGACATTCGATGGGGGCTATTTCACGGCTGTTCATGCCGTCCCCGAACCGACCTGGTTCGCTATGGTGGCTTGCATTGCCGGTCGGTGGTGCTGGCGGCGCAAACCTTCGATAGCGTAAGTGAGCCCTCCCACTCGGTGCTGTCAACGCGTTGAACAGGCGTCGCGATCTTCGACTTCGCCATCACTACATACCCAAGCTTTGGGTGGGCATGAGCTTCAACGCCGCTATTGCGGCAAACATTCCTGAGCACAAAATCGACGGGATAAAGTTGCCGCGCAGAGTACTGACACCCGACGGGGCTGTCTTGGAAACGCGACTTTTCTTCAAATCAGAGTGCACTTCCGTTCACTTTTATTTACTGAACGCCTAGTACATTCGTAATAATCGCTACAAACCGGTTGCTGGTACGCCTCCACTGAAGTAGATTGCCTTGCATTAGTGACTAACCGCTAAAAGTGGGTATTTTCACTCGTTCACGCGTATTTTTTGATTCTCGTTCGTCCATCGTTGAAGGAATCCCATGCGATACCAACCACTTAGTCTTTTCGCAGTCATCGCTGCCATCGGCAGTATTGGACTGTTTACTTTCACCAGTTCAGCCGGGGTGATTCCAATCGACCTCACAACTTGGTCACAAGCCGGACCGCCTGGAAATGGGAACTGGGTTGTGTCGCCGGGTGGAGCTTCAGTGCTGCAGACGACTAATGGCAATCCGACTTTTTTCGTTAGCCCCAACGAATTCTTCAATACGAACGTTGTTGGAAAGTTCGGCGTTGAAACCACCTCCGATGATGATTTTATTGGGTTCGTTTTCGGATTTCAGTCCGCTGACAACGGCACTGTCGGCTCTACCAACGATTTTCTATTATTCGATTGGAAACAGACTTCGCAAAGCTTTCTAGGCGCAGCCGAAGAAGGATTTGCCCTGAGTAGAGTAAACGGATCAAATGCCGCCGTGGGCAATAGCAGTTGGAATCACGATGACGACAATACTGCGTTCGATGTGCTTGCAACTAATCAAAGCTCTACATTGGGTTGGGTTGATAATCAAGTGTATGACTTCGACTTGCTATACACCAATGATCGGATAAGGATTGCGGTTGCGCCTGAGGGTGGGGTGCTGGCAACAATATTTGACATCACTGGCACTTTCCAGTCAGGCAAATTCGGCTTTTACAATTACTCGCAGAGCGCCGTTCGATACCAATCGTTCACACAATCCGCTGTCCAGCCTCCAGGCGGATCGGTTCCCGAACCTGGAACATTGCTCGCTTTTGCCGGAATCGTCGCCACCACACTTGGTGCACGGAAAAACAAATTTTTCGTCTGAAAAACCTCTGCAAAAGGTGAGGTGAGTGTTGTCCAGTGACGTGCTGCGATTTTCCGCGCACGTTGATTGATAATGGCCAGAAATATTGATAATGGCTAGTGCTTTCGATTTCCGATGAATTCAGAATTCACCTCCTTTTGCGCACTACCTAGTCATGAACGAGGAAGCCGATGA
>JBBSJZ010000648.1:0-3407 GCA_038256795.1 Pirellulales bacterium
AGCCAACCCAACGCATAAGAACGAAACTCCGCACAACGCGATTTCATCGATACAACCGCTTGGCCATGATAGATCGCCACTTACCCACACGACGTTGAAGTGTTCGCAGGAATTTGCCTTCGTATTCGTTGAGGCAATGCGTTGCTTATCGAGACGAATACGGCGTCCTACTGCAAGGACTCGGGACATTAAAAACTGCGTCGTAGATTGCGACCAGCAACACCGCTGCAAGCGACACGAGATGCTCTCCCCAGACGACCACGTAGTTAAACAGTTCCGTCCCGCTGTAGACGTATCCGCCGACGTGATAGTCCCGGTCCAGAGACGCTAACCAAAAACGAAGGTAGTACACAAACAGAGCAGGCGTGACAAGCATCCACCCCCGATTGTGGACGAAACACAAAAACGGCAACGCCCACGTCCAGTACCAAGGATTCTGAGTCGGCAACAGATAGTAAAAGCTGGCGACGATTAGGAACGATGAATTCATCAAATTTTCGCCCTGCTGATGCCGCCTAAGAATCCACACATAGATCGAGCACCATAGAGCCAGCGTCGTCATCCGGGCTAGCGAGTAGGCATGCGTCGCGACAAACTCGCTTTGTGCGGTAACAAAGCGATACCAAGGCGGACTCTGCTCCGTCGAGGCTCGAAGATTGTCGTACACCAGTGAAAACGCCAAGTCGTTCATTCTCCATTGAGTTAGAAACGCCGACAGGCCGCTTCCGGATGCTGGCACCTGACCAAACAGTATCTCATGCTCGTGTGAAGATTCTTCAGTTGGTCGCGACGAAGTCACCATCGGCACCATTGCCAACGCACCGACCAGCGTGAAGGCGATAATGAATCGCAGCGCGGCGGGCCCTCCAACTTGTTTAACCCAGTTGACCGCCAGTATGGGGACGAAAACGATCGGGAACAATTTGGCGGCGAAGCCGAGTCCCAGCGCTACACCACAAATGAGCGGCATTCGATTTCGCACCATGCAGTAGAAAGCCAAAACCGTTAGAAACACCGCGATCGAATCAAGATGCCCGCTATTGGCGAACTCCTTGATCACGAGTGCGTTCCAACCATACGCCATGCTCCAACCAACGTGACGTCCCGACGCAATCAACAATCGAATGAGGACAAATAGTGTTGCCAAGTCGAACAGACTGATCGTAAGTTTCATCACAAACAAATGCGTCGTGATACTCGCCGTCTCTGGCACCACAGCCATGCTCACGGCGAACACCGCTTGGCTGATTGGTGGATACGGTGTCGTCAAATGACCGAAGTGGACACGTGACAAAATCGTGCGTGTGGTATCTGTCTCAGGACTGAGTTGAACAGCCTGCCCCGCGATGACTTCGGCGGGACTGTATCTGTACGGCGAGACCCCAGTCGCCGTGACTTTGCCGTCCCAGATGTATCGATAGAGATCGACTTCTTGAAAGGGGGGCGAGAAAAGTTGGGTAAATCGGAACAACAGCGCGAAACCGATAATCATCCATAGCAACCGCTTGCGCCGCACTTGAATTCGCACTGCCAAGAGGCACGCCAAGATCGAAACGGCGGCAATCGCTATGTAGAGCGTCGTTACGACCACGATGGGCCGATCTGAATCAGGAATCTCGTACGTGAAGCGAGAGCCAAACTGCCCGATAGCGATGTAACCAAGGACTTGCAAAAATCCGAGCGACACTACGCCAGCCAGCAGTCGCGTGCTAGCCGATGATTTGGTCGCTTTTGCCATTGCGGAACTTTGGAATCATACCGTTGCTGAATCGGTACTTGAATATTGTGTACAGGATTTTGTAACCCGCCTTGCATGTACCGATGACAGTCCCACTGATCTTGCTGGCTCCGATCCGGCGGCGGTAATCGACGGGCACCTCGGCGCATCGCAATCCATGCTGCATCGCCTTGATTTGCATCTCAATTGTCCAACCGAAGTTCTGATCCTGCATGTTCAATCGCCGCAGGGCATCCATACGAATCGCGCGAAACGGTCCCAGATCGGTGAACTCGGCGTTCCAAAAGCGACGCATCAAGAAACAGGCCAGCCAATTGCCGAACATCGCCTGTAACGGCATGGCTCCTGCCTCACGTTCCCCTCGGGCCCTTGAACCGATCACCATCTCGGCTCTACCGCTTGCTAGCGGTTTCATCAGACGGTCGGCTTGTTCGGGATGGTCGCTGTAGTCCGCGTCCAAAAACAGAATGAACTCAGTGTCCGTGGACAACTCCTCTTGCAATCGTTCGGCCTCGGCGAGCCCTGCGAGACAAGCGGCACCATAGCCGCGTTGCGGTTCGTGGATCACCAGCGCACCGTGACCTTGGGCAACGTCGGGACTGATGTCGGTCGAACCATTGTCAACAACGATGACCTTCTGCAACGGCGGCAGTGCATCGAGTACCAAGCCGATCGAATCGCATTCGTTTAGCATCGGAATGATTGCGATCGTTTTGCTCAGCGAATTCTGGAGGCCCTCGCGGGATTCGCCAGAGTTCATCTGGACGTGGTGCGAGGTATTCTGGTGAAGCCTAACGCAACTATCGTGGCTGACGATTCCCGACACTATTCAGACTCCAGTCGTAGGGCAGGTACTCAATCGAGGGTGATGCTTCGGCGTCGACAACATCCGATCGACTGGCGACATACTTCAGTACGCTACCGGCCGCTTGCTCAAAGTCGCCGCCGTACCAGTCGTACAATTTCGTTAGTTCCAACATGTTGCTTTCACGGTCGTACTGCAGCCATGTATCGTGAGAATGAACATACTTTGTTTGACTCGCGAGTTGTTCATCAAGCGTGTCGCTTCGGTAAGCTTCATTGGCCAGCGGCGGACAACCCACTGCTGCACACACCAACGCGAAATGAATGCGAGGTTCTTTAAAGTTGGGGCGAATTTGTTCGTGTTCGATTTGGTTCAGACTCCAAGTGTTCGATCCGATCTGCCATCGCTTCGCGTCCCAGCGTTCTTCAGTCGGAATGTCCTTGATGGAGTCCAGAGGAATGTTTTCCGTAATCAGTTTTAGGGTGAAAGCGTTGTAGGCATTGATGAGTAGAGTCAATTTCTCGTCACGACCGAGATCGTCGAACGGCGCGTCCTTCAATGTTGTGACATAGTCGTCGAGTTGTTGACCAGCCTCGTTCTTGATCGCCGCGTAGTCCACCCAGCCGGCATCATCGACGTAGGCTTGAAGCAACCGGTCGAACTGACTGTGGTCGAACACGGGGCTGCTTGACTTCTCTACGTAGGCTTCTTCCATCTCGACATCGGGAGGCCCGCCAACGACGCTTTTCACCCAGGAGGCAACGGCATCGGATTTCCATTGCACGCAACCAGCGGCAACCAGCAACAGTATCGCCACGGCAGCAAAGGCAAATGTTTTTGCGGGACTGGTCTCATCCGACTGCG
>JBBSJZ010000649.1:0-3396 GCA_038256795.1 Pirellulales bacterium
TCGATCTCAACATCCGTTCCGGGAATGGTGAATCGATAGGGCACCATGTAGCCAGCCTCGACTTTCACTAAGCGTCCCTCCGCGGGCTGTGCGGCGGCGATTCCGACCGTGGCCGCTGGTGCAAGTGTCGTTTCCCCGCAAGCACTCGCGGCAAACATGGCCGAGCCTACGGCAATGGCAAAAATACGGTGCGTCGTCATAAGTTCAATACACGGGTCGTCGAGTGAAAAATACGAAGGGAGAAAACACGAATGGGGAGCCGAGGACATCATAGTCCGCCGGGATCCGTAAGAGCAGACGTCGACGCGGACCCGGGGTCCAAATTTCGGCCGCTGGCGAGTAGCGAGGGATAGAGCATGGCGAAAATCCAAAGCGTCGTCGCGGGGAACGGGAACGTGTCGATCACGGTATCCTCGACCAAGCTTGACACCAGAATGAAGGCCGAAATCGCGCGAATGATCGGTTCGGAATCACGTAGACCCACGAACAAGTTCCACCCCAGCAGCAACACCACCAGGAACCCGGCCACCAAACCGCCGGAGAACGTCGCGTGCAGTACCGCATTGTGCGTGTGCTGAGAAAATTCAGTCAGGACAAACGGCGCACTGTTGAGCCCCCAACCGGTCCAGGGTCGTTGGGCGATCAAGCGGATCGCCTCGGCCCAGATATCCGTCCGCCCCGTGACGGACGTGAGCTCTTGGACGTCACCCGTCTTCGTCGCGCCCGACAATATCGTTTTGGCGATCACGCCTCCGTCCCCGGTAAGCTCAATGCCCAGCAGAGCCACACCCGCCAGGCTGGCCGCGAGGATGCACCATGCCAACCCGCTTCGAGTCCAGACGCGATCGATCCAAAGTAACCCCGTCGCCGCCACCGCCGCCACAATCGAAGTGCGACTCAAACTCGCTACGAGTGTCGCCACCGCGAGAATGGCGACCCACATCAAGTAGGTCCTCGCGGCGGGCAGCTTCGGCGCCAATTCACGGCTTCGCAGCATCGCGATGCTGAGCACGAATGATAGCGCCGCGATCCGCCCGATCGTGTTGGGGTGCGCCAAGCCGCCCATGCGATGGACCAGCGTCGCTTCGGCCAGCTCTTCTTCAAAAACCCCGATCGACGGAAAAAACAAATACAACACCCAACTGATCATCATGTGCAGCGCGAGACCGGACATCACGGCGGCCAAATAGCCACGCATCCCAACCAACAACACCGCGGTTGGCACAAAGCACACGTACGCGCCAAAGATCAACGACGCAGCTCGCGAGATGGTCGCCGCCTCGGGATACGCGAGCAGTGACGTCCCCAAAAAGACGCACGTGATGGCCACGAGCACGATGCCTGGAATCCCCAGCAATGCTTGCTGGACTCGGCGGTGCATCAGCAATCCGATGACACCGATCGCGGATACCGCGGCCGAGAGCATGAGCTTGACACCGACCTGGAAGTCGAGACCGACGTTGACTTCTTGCTCGCTACTCAAAATTCCGAGATCGACGGAGTTACTGAACGAGGTCAGAAACGCGAGCGTGAGGCAGGCCGCAGGAAGCATCGGCACTTGAGTGAAGAACTGGCTGAGGATCGACCGAGATGCGGCATCCTGCAAGTGAGCGACCTGATGGGGAGGTGCGGATACCATACGCGATCAAGTGATTCGACGGAGCCAGCATAATCATGCTTCGTCCACGACAACCGTGGACGCATTGACGTCGACTAGCATAATCGCACCCCGACGTGCTGGCGAACAGCAAGCGATCAAGTGACAACAACCCAGCCACCGCGACACTCCGAATTTGACGACGGTAACGGTTCGGTCGAGCGACCCCTCGCTCGTGAATCGATAAAGAGTCGCCTTCAGTCCCTCATTTCTGCGGGACGATGGCTGAGCAACACCGAAAATTCCTGGATGTCCGGTTGGCGGAAAGCTCGCAAGCGAATCGTCGCACCGATCGGTGAGTCGCCGATCATCCGCATCAAGTGCCCGACGTCTCGCACGTCTTGGTTGCCCATCGCCAGGATGATGTCACCCGATTCGATGCCGGCCAAGGCGGCCGGGCACTCGCCGTCCTGCAACCCCACCACGAGAGCTCCGCGAACCCGAGCGTCATCACCGCGAAGCAATTCGTCGGGCACCTCCGCGAGCGACACGCCGACGAATGCTCGCTCGACTTTGCCGCTCGTTTTGAGTCGCTCGTAAACTTGACGTGCGACATTGCTGGGGATCGAAAAACTCACGCCCTGGTACGTATCGCCGACGATCGCCGTGTTGATGCCGATTAAGGCACCGCGCGAGTCAACCAGCGGACCGCCACTGTTGCCCGGGTTCACGGCAACATCGCTCTGCATGAAATCTTGATAGCGAGTGCTGGCGCGAACCATGCGGTGTTTACCGCTGAGGATGCCAAACGTGACGGTGCGATCGAGTCCAAAGGGACTGCCCACCGCCCACACCGGTGAACCGACTCGTGATCGGTCACTGTCACCCCAGACCATCGGAATCAAGCGGTCGGCCGTCACCTTGAGCAAGGCCAAGTCGGTCGGCAAATCCATGCCGACGATCGTCGCGACCGCCCGCCGGCCATCGCTCAATGTCACGGTGATGTCACTGCCATCGGCAATCACGTGCCGATTCGTGAGGATGTATCCCGCCTCATCCACGATCACCCCGCTTCCCTGGTCCGAGGACGGTATCACTTCGGTCGAAAATATTCGCGAGACTTCCACTTCGCCGGGCGAGATCGGTCGCTTGACGTCAATGTGAACAACGCTTGGGCCGACCACTCCGGTTACCATTTGATAAGCATCGCTGAGCGCGTCGAGCGAGACATTACGTAAGCCGTCCGTGCCGGTTTCGTACTCCGCCCTCAATTCACCTCGATGCCATGCGTAGCGAATCTCTTCGACAATTTGAGGAACCGCGAAACGGGCCGCAAGCAACATCAACGTCATCGTGACGAGCAACATCAAGCTCTGGGTGATCGCCTCGCTCCGCTTCCGCATCTTCGCCCGCGAGAGACCGCGGGAAGGGTCCAGTTTGGCCAGCAGCGTCCCCGCCGGTGCGGGTGCAACGAGCATCGGTGCCGCGAGTGCTAACTCGACGGGCGGCGAGAGAAGGGTAAGCTCCTTGGACTCGAGTTCGGTGAACTCAGGTTGTTGGGGCGCGGATTCTCTCGCGTCGGCCTCATTGGACTGGAGCACCTCGATCGACTGAGCCTCTAGGGGTCGTTCCATGAAAGTCATCAACTCCGCATTCGCCGCTGGAGACCTTGATCCGTCACCACCCGTTCAACGTCGGCGTCGTCGCATTGGGTTTCGTCGTCATCCCCACGTATCTGTGGCGCTCGCGCCCGGCGGGCCGGAAACTGAAATCGGTGTTCGGCATGATCGCGGCATTCA
>JBBSJZ010000650.1:0-3390 GCA_038256795.1 Pirellulales bacterium
TCGCCAAGGTACTCGCGGTATTGAGGTTGATCCGCAGCGAGTCCGATGGCGTGCTTGAAAAGGGTGATGGCCTCGTCGGTGCGATCGATTCGCCGCATCAATTCCGCGACTTGAGCGGTAATCACGGGATCGCTAGGACGGGATTGGGCGAGGCGATTCCAGGCGGCTGCAGCCTGGTCGCGTCTTGATTCGAGCGGCTGGCTGCGGTCTTCCATCCACACATGGCCGAGTCGAATCGACGTGTCTGGGTTCGTCGGGTCTTGATCGACGAGCACCTGCAATTGCGCGGCGGCGATCGGGAACTTTTCGAGCCGCACGAGTACGTCCACGAGCGCGAGACGAGCGTCAACGTTCTGGGGTGCCACATTCGTCGTGTCGACGAGTGATGACTCCGCTTCCGTGGTCCGTCCCGCTTTGACCAGCGCCGCGGCCAATCGCAATCGCAACTCGATGTCGTCGGCGTGTCGGTTGAGCTGGTCGATGTAATAATCGGCAAGCGAAGCGTAGTCACCGCGGCGGATGAAGCCCGATTCGATTCGACCGCGGACGTCCGAGTACAACCAACTCGTCGGACGCAGCCGCTCGAGCAGCGATTCGAAATCTCGCAGCGCCTCCTCCGTGCGTCCGACACGCCGTTTCAATTCCGCCACTTGAATCGCGAAGCCGATGGTGCGATTGTCGTCGTCGTTCTTCGTAGCTTTGACAAGTGCTTCATAGCGGCTGAGCGCGGCTTCGTGCTGCTGCTCATCGGCGAGGGCCGCAGCGATCTGTTCGCTGACGCGGAGATCATCGGGGAAACGATTTTCCAGCTGTGTCCAAACGCCGAGTGCTTCGTCGAGCTTTTGTTGGCGAACACGAAGCCGTGCAAGTGCCTCGTACACGGTGAACGCTTCGGCACGCGCGGGGGTTCGCTCGATCGATCGCATCCAGGCGGCAGCGGCTTCATCGACATTGCCCTCGGCGAGGAGTGCTCGGCCGAGATAAAAACTCGCCATGGCATCATCGGGCAGCATCGATTCCGCCTGGGCGAGGGCGGCGGCTGCGAGCGAGTCGTTGCCGCGGGCATTCTCGAGCAAGCCACAAATGAAGTGACGGGCACCGGAATTGTCACCTTCCTCGGCTCGTTTTCGTTGCTCGGCGAGGAACTCATCGAGTCGGCCGGCTTGCAAGTGGTAAGCGTAGACTCGGTCGAGTGCCGTACCCGGTCGCGGGCGTTGGACGAGTACCGACAAAAACTTATCCGCGGTGCTACGTGCCGCTGCGGCCTCGCTCGCGGCCGAGGCACCGACGTTCTCGGACGTTTCGTCTCGCGCCGGGGCTTGAGCGAGCGGGCCAAAAATCGCAGCGGTGCCGGTAATGCCAGCGAGGACGGCAGCAACGAGGGTGCGGTTCAGCCGGATCGGGTGACGCGGCATCGGATTGACCTGCTTCGGAGGTTATGGGACGCAAGTTCGATTGTCATGAATCATAAGCGACTTGTGACCCAAAAACCGGGATAACCGTCCCAGTTCAAGATGCCCACCGCCGGAATCCCTTCGCCAGACTGATCAAAGTGAAATGGGAAGGTTATCATGGTCGCGTCGAGACGCCCGACATGAAGCGGCGGTCGCTTGGGTTCTTTGAGCGCGATAGAGTCAACGAGCAAGCTTAAACCATCCATGGAAATCGCAGAGTCTCCGCAGTCGATCGATACGGCGTTGCAGACGCCGTGCGGCTGCACTGCGCCGACGGGCATGGCGGGACATTTTTCGGGATGCGTGGACGACGTTGTCCTGACCCGCTTCGATCAACTGACCGAGGCGGATGAGCAGCGATGGGAACAGCTCCGCGGCACGCAATCGGCATTTCGGACTCCGTTTTTCTCGTACGCATTCTCCAGCGCTGTGCAAGTCGCTCGGGGCGACGTGCTGGTCGCCGTGCTCAAGCGAGCGGGCCAGACCGTCGGCTTCTTTCCGCATCATCGCGTCGGTTCACGGGCGTATCCCGTCGGCCGTCGTTTCAACGACGCGCACGGCGTGATCACGAGTCCGTACGTGAGCTTCGATTGGTACGAGTTACTCGCATCAATGAACGCCAGTGGGTTTCAGTTTCATTCGCTCGTGGGTGCGGATCGCACGCGGATGCCAGCGGTGAACTTGGTCGGGACGGTCGGATCATTTTGTTCCAACATCGGCACCGATTCACGGGCTGCACTCAAACGGTTCGAGCACGAGCATCGCACGATCGCCAAGCAGGGCCAAAAAACACGCAAACTCGCTCGCGAGCTCGGCACGCTTCGCTTGGAAGTCGATTGCCGTGATCCGCAATTGCTCGCCGAGGCGATCGAGCGAAAACGGGCCCACTACCATCGCACCAATATTCTCGACTTGTTCCTCGCGCCGTGGACGCGCGATTTGATCACGGAATTGTCACGACGGGGTGACGACGAACCCCGGGTGATGCTGACCCTGTTGTGGGCCGGTGACACGATCGTGGCCAGCCACATCGGATTCCGCGACGGCAATCTGCTGCACTACTGGTTCCCGGCCTACGGCAGCGAGTTCGGACGCTATTCGCCGGGCACGGCACTGTTCACGGAACTCGTTCGCACCGCCAGTGATTACGGGATCACGACGATCGACATGGGATTCGGCGAACAGCCCTACAAGATGAAGCAAACCGACGTGGTCAGCGACGTCGCCTACGGCTTCGCGAGCGACTCGAGTATCCGCCGCGCCTGGTATCGCACAGGACTCGCGAAACAAAAATTCGTCAAATCGTTGCCAATGAAAGAGACGCTCAAGTATGTGCTGCGTCGGTTGCACCCGAAGGCTGGTTTCTCCGATTACACCTGAGTGTGCGTCAACTCATCGCCAGCCGAGCACGTGTGACTGTTTCGCACCGACCCGGCGTTTCCACGGGTCGAGGTGCGCGGGCAGCGCGTGTTCTTCGTAACGTGATTCGACTTCGAGCGTGAATCCGGCAACGCTGAGAATCTCGACGACGCCGGCTCGCGAGTTGTGCGATTGCGATAGGGCCGTTTCATGGATTTCGACATAGATGGCTTGCACGTTGCCGAGCACCTCATGGCATTCGCTGAGCACGCGTTGCTCGGCACCTTCGATGTCGAGCTTCAAAAAGCTGACGGATTGGTCGGCGATGAAGGGTGACAACCGCTTGCAGGTGACCGTCACTTCGCGACTCTCGTCGCGTCGTCCCCAGGCGGGATCGATCGAGTTGCCGCGGGCGTCGCCGCCGCGTTCAATGTCGCCGTAGAGCACTTCGGTCCCGTCGTGGTCCGAGAGTGCGACGTTGTAGCAGCGGACGTCGGGAAGATCGTTCGCATCGAGATTGTGCTGCAATATTTTGAACGCGAACGGGTCCGGCTCGAAACAAATCACGCGACAGCCA
>JBBSJZ010000651.1:0-3360 GCA_038256795.1 Pirellulales bacterium
ACCTCCGGGTTGCTGTCACGAGACTGCAACTACACGACCGGCCAGATTTATTTGTCGGTCATCGAAAAAGAACGTCGAGGACAATTCCTCGGCAAGACGGTCCAGGTCATCCCGCACATCACCAACGAAATCAAATCGGTGATCAAACGGATGGGTGGTGACGACGTGGACGTCGTGATCACCGAGATCGGTGGCACCGTCGGTGACATCGAGAGTTTGCCGTTCCTCGAAGCGATTCGCCAATACTCGCTCGACGTCGGTCGCGAAAATGTGCTTTACATGCACCTGACCTTGGTCCCGTACCTGAAGGCCGCCGACGAACTCAAAACCAAGCCGACCCAGCACTCCGTCGGCCAGCTTCGCGAAATCGGGATCCAACCCGACGTGCTCGTGTGCCGCTGTGAGCATTCCATCAGCCGCGAAGATCGCGAGAAAATCGCATTATTTTGCAACGTCCCCGTGGAAGCGGTCATCGAAGAGAAAGACAAAGACTTCTCGATTTACGAGGTCCCACTGTCGCTCGTCGATAACAAACTCGACGAGCTGGTTGTCAAGCGACTGAATCTTTCGACCGCCAAGGCACTGGATATCACGCCTTGGACCGATCTGCTGCATCGATTGCGCAACCCTCGCCACGAAATTTCGATCGCCGTGGTGGGCAAGTATGCCGAGCACAAGGATGCGTACAAGTCGATTTACGAAGCTATCGATCACGCCGGAATTCACCACCAAACTCAAGTCCGCGTGGCGAGAATTCAAAGCAGTGACATCGAACGTGAGGGTGCCGAGCGATTGCTCAGTGGTTTCCATGGGATCCTCGTTCCCGGCGGCTTTGGTGAACGTGGTATTGAAGGCAAAGTGCAATCCATCCGCTTCGCCCGCGAACGCGGCATCCCTTTTTTCGGCATCTGTCTCGGAATGCAGTGCGCCGTGATCGAGTACGGACGCAGTGTCATTGGGCTCGAGGGAGCGCATTCGACCGAGTTCAATAAGGATGCCAAGCATCCGGTCATCTGCCTGCTTGACGAGCAACGCAACGTCACCCAGCTCGGCGGCACGATGCGACTGGGGACCCAGCCGACCCGGCTCAAGCCCGATACCGCCGCGGGTCGCGCCTATCAAGCCGAATCAGTCGATGAACGGCACCGGCACCGCTACGAGTTCAACAACGCCTACCGCCAGCAATTCGAAGCGGCCGGGATGCAGTTCTCGGGCACGAGCCCCGACAACTCGCTCGTCGAAATCATCGAATTACCCGCCCATCCGTGGTTCGTCGCCGTCCAGTTCCACCCCGAGTTCAAGAGCAAACCGCTCGCGTCGCATCCACTATTCGCCGGCTTCGTCGGTGCCGCCGTCCAAAAACTTACCCGCCGCAATGACGTGGAACCCCATTCATGAGCACTCCCATTCCCGACCCCGAATCTGTCGACCCCGAATCCGCTGAACTCGAATCCGCGGAACTCGAATCGGCGGAACTCGAATCGGCTGAACTCAATGATCTCGTCGCTGCGGACGCATCACCACTGCCACCGCCGCCACCGCCGCCACCGGCATCCTTTGAGATGATGGTGTCGATGTTCTTCACCCAGGGCATGGCGATGCTCGGCCAAATCCCGAATCCGGCGACGGGCAAGCCCGAGATCAACAAACCCTTCGCCAAGCACACCATCGATACACTCGACGTGCTCGGCGAAAAGACCAAGGGAAATCTCACCCCCGAAGAGTCGAAAATGCTTGCCGAAGCACTCCACGCATTGCGAATGATGTACGTCAACGCTAGGCAAACGACGTCCTAGGACTGGACCTCTGCGGGAGCCGAGCGTTTCACCTCCGTGACATGGAGCAGATAAAGGTCGTGGATTTCCTCTTCGTTGTCCGCGTCAGCGACGATGAGCCAGTGCTTGGTCAGCAAGGCGTGCTCGGGGTGACGAACTGCATGCTGTTCACCGCTGCTCATCACCACGGTGAACGGGGTGAACGGCTGCGCATGGAGGAGTTTCTGAATTCTTTCGAGCATGTTCAGCCTCATTTGAACGAAGTTTGACTATCCCTATCGTAACTTACTCTCGCGTCTCTACCGGGGCGAACTTGCTCTTCCTTATCTTTTGGGGGTGTAGTCGCAACAAAACTGCTCCATTTAGAGTACGTCCCCGCGCGTTGCCATTCGGTAATGCGAACGGAGTCCCGACACGATTCCGATATGGAAAAGGACCCAAAAGACAAAGTCGTACGCGAGAAAGACGGTCAGCATCTCCACCGCGGTCGCAAAGAGAACTGACGCGAGTGCGGTGGTGAACCACCGCCCGTTGGGGCTCAGGAATGTAGGTGAACCGTGAATCAGCAAAACAGCGGATACGATACTGCCTATCATCAGCGCAGCGAATAGCGTGAAGCCGACCCAGCCAAATCGCAGCCCGACTAACAGAAATGCGTTATCCACCGCAGGTAGTATCTTTTCTGCATTTTCCACTCTGAGCATGTGGGGAATGTCGGGCGGAGAGCCGCTAACGGCATCCGTTCCATAGCCAAGAAGCCCTGCTCTTCGCAGCGAAGGCGTGAATGCCTGAATCACAAATAGTCTGCCACGTGAGCTGCTGTAAACCTCCGCTTGCTGGTCCACTTCAATCACGCGATTGACATCAACGCTTCCAGTGAGGCGATCGAGCGTGGCCATGGCGTGGTTCATGTCGACGGCGACGTAGATCCCAGCTAAAGCAGCAGATCCAAGCACGAACCAGCGAATAAGCTTGAAATGAAGACTCGCCGCAAACAGGATCGCCAACCCAATCTCCAAGACGGGGCCTCGAGATACCGTTGCCAGAATTCCGAAGACGAGGATGGGAACGAGTGCGACCGCGAGGCAAATGCGTTTACGGAATCCGCTATAAGATTCGATCAACGCAACAATCCAGACGCTGAGTAGCACCAGTGCGATGCCCAAAAAAATTGGATGGCGAAACGACGCAGTTGCTCGAAATAGAAGGTCAAAACGTTTCGCGTTGCTTTGCACTACGAGGTCATCAATCGGCGTCAACCACGAACTCCAGAGATTCATTCCCGAGGCGGACTCGATGCATGCGGCAATGGCGAGCACGACTGCAGCAACCACGAACCAAGGTGTCATTCGCTGAATCGCGCCTCGGTGCACAACGGCATAACGTCCAGCAGCGTAGGGAAGCACCCACTCCGCGTAAGCCAGTGCGAGTACACTCGGTAGGTAGCCGCCGTGGCACGTGTCTGAAACCACATGCCAGACGACGATTCCGGTGATCAAGCAATCCAGCGTCGTCAGCGGGCTAAAGATCAGTCGACCAGAGTGAAAGCAAAACGCGATCAAAAAGAAAATAGCCGTTGAGGAGC
>JBBSJZ010000652.1:0-3358 GCA_038256795.1 Pirellulales bacterium
GCTATCTGCGTGACCGCGCCAGTGTCGTCCCCGAAGGCGAGTGGATCGTCCTGCAACAAGTTTTTATCACGCGACTGCGCGAGCAACGTTCCCGACTCGCGAAGAATTGGACTCGGCCGCCCCCAAACATCCCGTTTTGTTTCGTACCGGCCCCGATGGCAGCGCCAACTCGCTGGGCTTGACGGAAAACGGCATCGACAAGGAGTTCGCAGCCCAGCATCCCGATCAAGTCGGTGTGGATCCGACGACTGGCGAATTGACCGGTGTGATTCGAAATTCATCGTCGATCTTTCAAACGCGGTCAGACAAGAGCCGCAGAAATTTGTCAAATGATGCGAAAGATGATCGCTTGGCGGAACTGCTGGCGGATTACAACCGCTGGGGAATCACTGGGATCATCGACCGCAATTGCAGTGATTCGGGCCGAGCGCAGTACGCGCGACTGTTGGAAGCAGGTCGATTGACGACGCGAGTTCGAATGTCGCGGTCGATGACGCCTAACGCAAGCCTGGCCGAGGTTGAAAAACGTCTGGACGTGATCGTGGCCGACCCGCTTTTCAAGAACCCCGATCCACGACTGGCGGTGATCGGCGTCAAGGTGTTTGAAGACGGAGGAATGCTGACCGGCAGCGCCTATTTTAATCAGCCCTGGGGCATCAGCAGCATCTACGGAATCGTCGATTCACGTTACCGCGGGATGCAGTATGTTGACACGGAACGGTTGGAAGAATTGGTCCGGTTGTGTGCGGCTCGCAATCTCGCCTTCACGGCCCACTGTCAAGGCGATGCGGCTGTCGAAGCGCTTGTTACGGCGTATGAGCGTGTGAATGAAGACATTCCGATCGCCCCCACTCGATCGTCGATCACGCATTCAAGTTTCATGAGCCAGCGTGCCATCGAGGGTGCCGCGAAGCTTGGCGTTGGTGTCGACCTGCAACCCGTCTGGTTGTATCTGGATGCAAGGACATTGGTTGCCCAGTTCGGCGACAAACGACTACAGCACTTCATTCCGCTGAAGAGTCTGTTTGACGCGGGTGTCGTCGCCGGTGGTGGCAGTGATCACATGCAAAAGATCGGATCGCTACGGAGTGTGAATCCTTACAACCCGTTCTTGGGGATGTGGATTGCCGTGACGCGAACCGCCCGCTGGCACGACCAGCCGATTCACCCCGAGGAAGCACTCAGCCGCGAGCAGATGATCCGATTTTATACGATCAACAATGCCTGGCTAATGCGTGCCGACGATGAAATCGGGTCGTTGGAGGTGGGCAAGCGAGCGGATTTCTGTGTGCTTGACAGTGATTTATTGACCTGCCCTGAGGAGCAAATTCGTGATGCGAACGTGTTGGAGACCTGGTTGGACGGCGAGCGCCTATTGAGTGCGGATCGCTAGTATTCTTAGCGACAAGAGCTTACCTGGCGGCAATTTCCAGTCACTGTAAACGGATCCCTTGCAATGCGTCGTCCCTCCGTTCTGCTGAATCTCATTTGTTCCCTTGTTTTGATTCTGACGACGACGGTCTCCGCCGATTCCTTACCGGAGGCATCGGGTGTCAACTCGCTACTGCGGGTCGGAATTGCCGAGCAAGACATTACCCCGCCGACGGGATTCCCGATGGCCGGTTACTATCACGAGCGGTTAGCCGAAGGCACGATCAATCCCTTGAAAGCCAAAGCGATCGTCTTTCGAGAAGGCGACACGTCGGCCGCACTGGTGGTCTGTGACTTGATTGGTATCGGCACCGATTTATCACGCGAAGTTCGTAAACGGGCATCCGCCCAAACGGGCATTCCCGAAAGCCATATTGTCGTCTCCGCAACGCACTCCCACACTGCGCCGGACTACATGGCGGAACTGTATCTCTATCTGAGCAAAGAGAAACAGGATCCGCTGCGAGAAAAGTACATTAAAAAGCTGATCGACGGACCGGTCACCGCGATCGTCAACGCAGATGCCAGTGCCAAACCCGCTTCGTTGGCGAGTGGCGTCGCGACTCAAACGACACCGGTTTCCTTCAACCGCCGCTCCGTGATGCGAGACGGTAGTGTCCAGACCTGGCAAGCCGAGAGCAACTCTCAACGGATCCGCGCCGCTGGGCCGATCGATCCCCAGATTGGCTTGCTCGCGATCCGTGATGCCAAAGACGGAACGACTCGTGGCATCTTCAGCAATTTTGCGTTGCACTGTGACACCGTCGGCGGATCGAAGTGGAGTGCAGACTACCCATTTTTCATTGAACGGACATTACGCGAGTTACTGGGCTCCGAGCTCATTTCTATCTTCGGGACCGGATGCTGTGGTGACATCAACCACTCTCACCCCGCTTCGAGCGTCCGCAACAAATCGGATTTCATCGGCAATTCCATTGGCGATTCGATCCGTACTCAACTCGCTGGACTGACGGCAATCGAGCAGACGCATTTGGCCGTGAAATCGGAGGTGGTCCAGTTGCCGTTGGAAGAGGCAACGGCGGACCAAGTGAAACGCAGTACCCAAACTCTCGATCTCATTAAAAACGGTGGCAAGGTCGAGTTCTTAGACCACGTCATGGCGTATAAGAAACTGATTCTCGATCAACTTCGCCATCAACAGCCCGTCGGGAAGACCGCCGATTATCTCACTTGGGGTAGGAGTCGCTCGCTGGCTGGGATCGGCGAAACACTGCCCGTCGACGTTACCGTGATCACCATCGGCGAAGATGTGGCCATCGTGACCCTACCGGGCGAGGTATTTGTTGATCTAGGACTCGCGATCAAGCAAGCCTCACCGTTTCGTACCACGATCGTCGTGGAATTATCCAATGCGGTTGAAACCATCTACATCCCACACCGCGCCGCCTACGCAGGCGGCAGCTATGAGGTCACCAACTCGACAGTGCTGCCCGGCAGTGGCGAAATGTTGGTGGAATCAGCCGTCCGGTTGCTGCGACAAGCGGCGAGCGAAAACGAAAAAGTAAAATCGAATCAACCGGATTGAAAAGACATGCTGAGCAAGTCAATGACGGCAATTCATCTCCAAAACGAAGATCCTCTATGATTGAACACACTGTCACGTTTCGCCTGAAACACGCATCGGGTTCAAAACAGGAGACATCTTTCTTAAACGCAGCCGCCGAACTTGCCACTCTTCCAGGCGTTCAGGATTTTCAAATCCGACGTCAAACCAGCGTCAAGAACTCACACAAGTTTGGAATCTCGATGCGGTTCGATTCCGCGGAGAAATACCAAGCCTACAACGACCATCCGTTGCACGTTCGCTTTGTACAGCAACGCTGGCTCAGCGAGGTCGTCGATTTTCAAGAAGCTGACTTCGTTGGCAATGAGATGTGGAAGGGTATGCGAACGATTGGTGTGGTCA
>JBBSJZ010000653.1:0-3350 GCA_038256795.1 Pirellulales bacterium
GCTCTCGCTTTACAAGATGGAAACGTCGACGCCGGAATCGCTCGAAGCCATCAAGATCGCCAGCGGGTTGTTGAAATTCGTCGCCCTCTACGTGTTGCTCGACGCGACACAATTGATCACGGCGGGTGCGCTGCGCGGCGCCGGAGATACTTGGTTCGACCTCGCCGCCGGATTCAGCGTCTCCGTGCTCATGCTCGTGCACGGGGTCTACGGCGAAGGCACGCTCACCACCATGAGCGGACTCGATTGGTGGTGGTGGATGGTGACGCTCTGGATTTGGATGCTCGCGGCCAGCATGACCGCGCGGTTTATCCAAGGCAAATGGAAACGCATGCGGATGGTTTGATGCGGGCGGCGACTACTCGAGATCCACCAGCACCACGCTGGTCTGGTAAACTCCGCCGCCGCGATAGATGATCATCGGGATCGATGACCCCAGCGGCGTCAATCCGACTTGGGCCACCAAATGATCATCATCGTCGACTCGACGGCCATCGAACTCGACGATGATATCGCCGCGTTGAAGATGAGCGACTGCGGCTGGAGAACCGGCGCGAACATTCTTGACGAGGGCTCCGCCGGAAGCCGCGTAACCGGCCGCTACCATATCCGCAGGCGTGAACTCGGGCTCCAGCGTCACGCCGAGATAACCGCGTCGTAGCTTGCCGTAGCGGATCAATTGCTCGGCCACTTGAACGCCCATATTGATGGGGATGGCAAAGCCGATACCCTCACTACCGCCACTACTGCTCGCGATCGCGGTGTTGAGCGCGACGACTTCGCCACGGAGATTCAACAGCGGACCGCCGCTGTTGCCGGGATTGATGGCGGCATCCGTTTGGAAAAAGTCTTGAAGATCGATTTTTTGTTCGCCGAGTGATAGGTCACGTCGACCTTTGGCGCTGACAATCCCGAACGTCACCGAGTGGCTCAATCCGAAGGGGCTGCCGATGGCGATGACAAAGTCGCCGATTTCGACATTGCCACTATTCCCCAAACGAGCGGGCGGAATGTTTTGACTCAGCCCGCCGTTTCTCGCTTCGATTTTCAGCACCGCGATATCGGTACTCGCGTCGGAGAGCACTTTGCTGGGCCTGAACTCGCGTCCGTCGCTCGTTCGCAACATGATCTCTTGCGGCTTGGAGCCCGCGACCACGTGTCGATTCGTGAGCACCCATCGTTCACCTCCAAAGTCGAGCACCACGCCGGAGCCCGCTTCGTCGTAGGACTCGCGTTTACCCGCATTATTCTCAGTCTTGTGCGCCTCGATGTGCATCACGCTCGGGCCGACGAGTTGGGCCACACGTTTGACCAGATTGCCAAGGCGATCAAACGTATCGAATTCGTTGGCCAGCTCATTGAACAATTGGTCGCGATTGCGATCGAAATCACTCGCTCCACCGCGGGCCGACCCCGACATCGACGGTGTCATTCCGAACTCAGAATCCAAGTTGTCGGAGCCCAAGTTTGCCGAGCCCGGCGATGACGTCGCCGGTGCGAGCGAATTTGGTACTAACGTCGAAGGCGTCAGCGACGTGGGAGCGACCGACGATGACATCGCGGGACGTCGCAAGCTCACATCGGCTTGACCGCCGAACACGCCGCGAAGATCCGATCCGAGCGGTGGCTGAGCGATCGCGGAGTGATCAACCACAGCGGTCGTTGAGCTGATGGCGAGTGCGCACGGCAAAAGCCATCGATGAAGGCGATGTAACATGGGAGTTGGTTTTTTTACGCGGGGGGAGGACGACTGCGAAACCACGCGGTCGATTCTAGGCATCGACACCGAAGGTCGGCCAGCTTTCACCGGACTTGTCGAGCCGGGCTCCATCGAATCAACGCATAGAACCGTCTTCCGTGGCGCAATAAAAAACGGCCGGACAATTGGCCGACCGTTGCAACCGTCGTTTCACTCACGACGCACTACGCGTTGTCATATTCGACGGTGTCGAAGACGCGATTCCAACTCACTGCCGCCGACCCACTACTCTTGGTCTCGGCGATGCGTCGGCAATCGATGCAATCGGTCGCGTACGGAATAACCCGCAAGCGAGTCAGTGGGATGGGTTTGCCACACATTTCACAATCACCGAACTCACCCTGTTCCATTCGCGTGATCGCATCATCGATCGCGCCCAACTCGCGACTTTCGACTTCGACAAGTTGGCTGTTCAACTCATCCTGGACCGTGTCGGCAGCGGCGTCGAGGACATCGCCCGTCTTTTGCTGGTGCAACTCCTGGAGCATGCTCAAGTCGCCTTGCAACGCTCTTCGCAGAGCGTCGCGACGATGCAGGAGCGTATGTCGAAGCTTCAAAATCGCATCTTTACGGGACATGGACTCACCTCACTAAGTTGAACGACCCGCCGCCGCAGCGGCTGAGCGAATCGCGGATGGATGTGTTGTTGCTCGACCGTGATCGATTGCCGATGCTAACCGAGCAAAAGCGATACGCACCGACCGGCCAATTTGTTTCGCCTTTTCAAACGGCCCGAAAGCCAGGTTTGAGGCATTGCTCACCCCTATCTTAGGAATGCGGCAAAGAAAGTCCCCTCTCCGGCCGGGCTAAATGTGCGAATTCGGTGCCGCGATGCACAGAAGTGCCGATAAAAATGTTTCTGACGAGAAGGATCGGTTCCCAGCCTGACGCCGGACAGTTTCGCGAGACACCCCGCCTCCGGGTGTATTGCTTCAGCAATTCAATGGGTCCGAGATATGTTTTTACCCAGGCCGACCTAGGGCTCCCAAATTGACGATCTTGGGTCATAACTTTCTCGGAACCTCAAGATTTGCTCAGTCGGGTCGTCGAATCGTCCGAAAGAATGACGAGGAAAGACCATTTTCTGACCCGGACTTGATGCCGCTCCAGCGTGTACACTTCGCCGCGAGACCCTGCAACGAAGCCGGGTACAGAAGGAAGCTTGGGGTGCAGACGCTAGCGATTGCCATGGAAGGACGGACGCTGTGAGTGAGCAAAACACGGATGATCAATACGGCTTTGGGCCGGCTCGGTCAGTGTTTCTAACGAACGAGCATTTCGTCAATCCGCGTGACGCAGCCGTGGTCGGTGGCGGTTCCGATTCGCTCTCCGGCAATCGTCGCCCGATCTCGTTCTCAGCACCCGCTCAGCGTCAATCCGAGGACGCTTCTCGGCCCTGGTCAATGTCGGGTGCATCCGCGACCGGCACCACCGAGTCCGATGGCCCGAGCACACCGCCGGCGATTGAGTTTCGCGTCACACGTGAAGGCTCGCCGGCGCGGCGACTGCGGCTGAGCGGCAATCGCTACACATTCGGCAGCGGCGAGGGCTGTTCGATCCGTTTGTCCGACCCGTCGCTTCGGCCCATGCA
>JBBSJZ010000654.1:0-3346 GCA_038256795.1 Pirellulales bacterium
CCCCGCGTAGGGGGCGATCCTCGGGGCGCGTCAGAAAACTCCCGCGTGGACTGGGACTGGGTCGTTGGCTGGATCGATGGGACCGGCGACTTCCGCAATCGGCTCGCATGGCGATGACATTGGCGGCGCGTCAAGCGGTGACCCTCGGTCGGCACGTCGGGACAGTCGCCGTGAGTTTGGTGATTCCTATTTTGCTTTCGCTATCACCACTCCTGATTGGCACGACGCTCGAGCAGTGGTTGTTTGTGATTGGCGGCGTGTTGTTATCGACGCTCTTACTTGCACCGCCGGCGTTACGACTCGACTTTCGTCGGGATGTGCGGCGTTTGTCATTGTTTTCCGGATTACCGATCGCACCCATCACGACGGTGGTGGGTCAGTTGATCGTACCGGTGGGGTTGACGATCGGATTTCAAATCGTGACCGTTGGGATTGCGGCGATAATCGTCCGGCCGGGGCTGGTTCAAACGGCGCTGTGGCTTGGCGTGCTGCCACCGTTTGCAGTGATCGTCTTCGCAGCCGAGAACGCGATCTTCTTGGCCTTTCCGCACCATGAGCGTGCGGAGGGGATCGCGATGGTGATTCGCACCAAGGTCATCTTCTTGGCCAAGGCAATGTCGCTCGTGGGTCTGCTGGGAATGCTCGTGGGCTGGGCGGTATTGAGTCGCGCCGCAGTACCCGCTGCGGTGGTTGCACCGTTTTACGTCTTGACGACGATCGCCGGTGTGGTGGCGATTGCTGGAGCGTCGGTCGTCGTCACGGCTCGGATTTGGCGGCGGTTTGACGGTACCCGCGACCTACCACTGGGGTGATCCGCTCACGGTTGAAGATGTTATGCTGCCTGGCGATTCCTGTTCTTCTCCTGAGTCGTTGAGTTCGGATTTCCTCTTGGTCGGATGAGCGTCGGCATGAATGCCATTCTAATTTCGCTGGGTGTCGTCGCCGCAATGGCCGTGGTCTTGATCCTGCTGGGGATCTTCAATTCACGGATGTTGATTCGCGGTATCTTCCGCATCATTTTGGGTCTGCTTTATCGCCCGCGTCTGGTCGGGCTCGAGAATTTGCCAAAGGACGCAGGGTGTTTGCTGGTCTCGAATCACGTTTCTTGGATCGACGGCATTTTGATTTTGTGGATGTTGCCACGCAACGTTCGCTTCGTCGTCGACGGTGCTAACTTCAACGGCGGGCTCGCACTTTGGTTGGGCAATGCCTTTGACACGATCTTCATGTTGACGGGACCGAAGTCGATCGTTCGGGCATTGAAGGCGGCGCGCGAAGGGATGAGTGCGGGTGACGTCATCGGTTTATTTCCGGAGGGGACGCTGACACGAACCGGTCAGTTGCAGGCGTTCAAACTGGGGCTGAATAAGATCGTTAAGGATGCAGACCAAATCGTGGTGCCGATTTGGCTGGATGGGATGTGGGGCAGTATCTTCAGTTTTTCTGGAGGCAAGTTTTTCTTCAAATGGCCGACGAAGCCGCGGCGGCGGTTGACGTTGTACGTCGGTAAACCGATGACCGGTGATACTCCGATCGAAGTGATGCGTTCTCGCGTTCAAGCGCTCGGGTCGCAAGCGAACATCGATCATCGGGATGAATTTCCGATATTGGCGAAGCGGATCATTCGTGCTTGGCGTCGCGCCGGTAGTAAACTCAAGGCGGCTGATTCGATGGGCAGTGAGGTGAGCGGACGCGACATGCTCGTTCGCACACTCGCCCTTCGCCGCGTGCTGGCACGAGAGATCTTTGCTAGCGACGAACAGTTTGTTGGCGTTCTACTGCCACCGAGTGTGGGTGGCGTGGTGGTGAACGTTGCTCTCGCGATGGATCGACGCGTCTCAGCCAACTTGAACTACACGGTCGATAGCAGCGTGCTCAATCACTGCATTGCGGACGTCAAGATCAAGCACGTGTTGACGAGCGAGAAATTCATGAGCAAGTTCGATTTCAAGCTCGATGCCGAAGTCGTGCTACTCGAATCGCTCAAGGAGAAAGTGACTTCGCTCGATAAAGCGATCGCCTTCGTGCAAGCGAGGCTTTTGCCGGCGTGGTTGCTCGACCGTGTGCTGGGGCTAAATCGAATTTCGTGCGATGATTTATTGACGGTGATTTTCACGAGTGGCTCGACCGGGATGCCCAAGGGCGTGCTGCTCAGCAACGCGAACATCAGCCACAATGTCGAAGCGATCGAGCGTGCGGTGAAGCTCGATGATGACGATATTGTGATTGGGATTTTGCCGTTCTTTCACTCATTCGGCTACAGCGTCACGTTGTGGTCGGTGATGACGATCGGGCCCGCCGGCGTGTATCACTTCAATCCGTTGGATGCGCGGCAAATCGGCAAGCTCGTTGAAAAATACAAGGCCACGGTATTGCTCGCGACGCCGACTTTTTTGCGTGGATACCTGCGCCGCGTCGAACCGGCTCAGTTTGCAACGCTCGATGTGGTCGTGGTCGGTGCCGAGAAGATGCCGTCGGATTTGTTCGAGGCTTTCGAGAAACAATTTGGTGTGAGACCGGTTGAGGGTTACGGCGCGACGGAGCTGAGTCCGCTCGTGAGTGTGAACATCCCGCCGTCGCGGTCGTCGGCGAAGTATCAACTCGATCGAGTCGAAGGTAGCGTGGGCCGTCCGCTTCCCGGCATCGCGGCGCGAATCATTTCGACGGACGACGGCCGCGAGATGCGTTCGGGCGAGGACGGGATGTTGCTCGTGACCGGACCGAACGTGATGCGCGGTTACGCCAATCAAGACGAGTTGACGCGAAAAGTATTGCAGGATGGGTGGTATGTGACGGGCGATATTGCGAACGTCGATGACCAAGGTTTTTTGCACATCACCGGACGACTGAGTCGGTTCTCCAAGATCGCTGGAGAAATGGTGCCTCACGTCCGCATCGAAGACGAATTGTTGAAGTTAGTCGGCGAGGACAATGATGACGGGTCGCCGGAGATCTCGGTGACGGCGGTTCCCGATTCGCGTAAGGGCGAGCGGATCATCGTGTTGCATCGGTCGCTGAGTAAGTCTGTGGACGAGCTTCGCGCGGGGTTGGCGGCGGCTGGGCTGCCGAATTTGTTCATCCCGTCACGAGACAGCTTCATTCTCGTCGATCAAATTCCGGTGCTCGGCACGGGCAAATTGGACCTGAGAGGCGCCAAGGAATTGGCGCTCCAGCTCTGTAGCGAAGACAAGGCGGCGGCGGCGGAGTAGTCTCGCTCAGAAATGGCCCGACGTGCTCCAGACGTCCTCTACGCGAATCGAGATTTCTGATATCCTCAGCGGGAATTTGACCCGTCCGCCCTGGATGACTGGAGAGTTCATCGGGCGATCTCGAGGTCGATCATCGA
>JBBSJZ010000655.1:0-3345 GCA_038256795.1 Pirellulales bacterium
ATCGCTCGCCCGACGTAAGTGTCGATGCAACGAGTTCGATAGTTGTATCGGCCCGTCATCAAGCTCGCCCGCGTTGGGGCACAGACCGGGCTGACGTAAAAGTTGCTCAAGTAACCACTCCGCGCGTGCATCGCATCGAGCTGCGGAGTGCGGATGATTTGGTTACCCACAAAGCCGTAGTCACCGCCACCCTGGTCATCGCTCATGATGACGATGACATTGGGGCGGTCGGCCATGGCCTGCTTCGCGAAAACCAACGCGACAAAGAAAACAGTGAGCGTGATGGCTCGGAAAATCAACATGAGTCGAGATTTTACAGAAGGTTTAAGGAAGAGAAAGAAATGCTCATCGACCAATTTAATCGTTCAGTGGCTCGTCGGTTGCCTTGGAAAAGACTGGCATCCGGTCAGCGGATTGTACTTCACCACGAATCAGTTTTCCGGCATGGCCGATGATTTTGAGATAGTGGTCGCTCGGCAGCCCTTCATACGATAGGAATCCCGCGGGGACGCCGAGCATGTCGGTGCATCCAACCTTCTTGAGCCCAACAATCAAATTGCGGCAATCAACAAGTGAATAACCATCGTGTTGATGTCGGTCGTTAAACCCCACGCCTCAAACCGCAACCAGCGGTTTACCGTTGTGATGCAGATAGGCTTCACTTTCCGCACTCGTTTGTCCCGATTGAAGTCGGATCCAATCGTTGAGTAATCCATTCAAGCTGCCGACTTTTATTCCCGACATCGACTTCCGTCCGCCTGCTTCAATGCCGGTCCCAATCAGCGACCGCTCTTCCAGATCTCGATATCATCAACATCATTTCTCGCCTCCGCGCCCGCTGTGCTGCGTCCGCGAGCGATGTCGACTTCGAGCTTCTTCAGCAAACGTTCTGCGACATGGGGATGAGTTTCATAGAGATTCGTTGTTTCGCCAGGGTCGCTCGCCATGCCATAAAGTTGCGCTGCTGGACTGCCCGCGGGAACCTCTTTTTCCTTTGGAGATGTCCAGCCACCGGAGCCTTTGCTGAGCAATAACTTCCATTCATTTTGGCGATACCCGAAGTGTCCACTGATCGAATGGTGGATGACACCGTCGCGCGTCGTGACAATCGGCTTGCCCGAAAGAGCTGGCAGAAAACTGACACTGTCTTCCGCACTGCCAGCGGGAAACGGGGTCTCCGTCAGGTCTGCCAGTGTGGCAAATAAATCAACCAAGCAGATCAACTGATCCGAAGACGATCCTGGAGCGATCTTCTCCGGCCAACGCACAACAAAGGGAACGCGATGCCCTCCGTCCCACAAATCCGCTTTCGAACCGCGGTATCCGGCGCTGACCTGATGCCCTTTCTTGGCAAGTTGAGGAATGTTTGCCGCTTTGGAACATCCGTTATCGCTGCTGAAAATGACCAACGTGTTATTCGCAAAACCGTTCCGCTCCAGTGCGTCAGTGACCACGCCGACCGTCGCGTCGGTCTGCATCACAAAATCCGCATACGCATTCAATCCGCTTTTCCCCTGCCATTCTCTAGTCGGGACAATCGGCGTATGAGGAGAACCCAGCGGGAGATAGAGAAAGAACGGTGTGTCCGTTTCGGCAGCACGACCATCAATGTAATCAACCGCTTTGCGGGTCAGTCGAGGAAGCATATTGATCACGTCGTCGTGCGCGATAACGCTATCGTTTTCGATGACCGCCTCCATGTCTCGCGCATGATGAAAGCCATGGAAATAGTCAAATCCTCGATGGTTCGGGCCGTCCGGAATCGTTGCACCCACGGGCGGGAGCGACGGCTTTCCCTTCCGCTTCAACAGCACGCCCGACGCCGGATCGAGATATTGAAAGTTCAGGTGCCACTTGCCAACAATCCCCGTATGATATCCCAGTGACTTCAGGAAACTCGCGACCGTCGGGCGATCTTCCGCAATCAAATCCGCCTCAAACCCCTGCACAACTCCTGACTGCAGCGTCGTTCGCCAGCTATACCGCCCGGTCAAAAGTCCATAGCGGGTTGGTGTGCAAACGGATGAGCCGGAATGTGCGTCGGTAAAGATCATTCCTTCACTCGCCAGCTTATCCACGCACGGCGTTTTGATTTTTCCATCTTCTGGATTGAGGCACTGCACATCACCGTAACCCAGATCATCACAAAGAATGAAAACGATATTCGGCTTTGCTGCAATTGCTGATAGCGGAGTCAAAGCAGCGAGCACAAAAGCCGCAAACGATGATAGGCCATGGTTTCTTCTCATAACTAATCGGTCTTTCAAACTCGAGTCTCTTGGATGACCGCTCCTTCCCGTGGACCGGCCTAGCCAATTTCGATTGTACCAGTGATGTTCACGACACCCGTGCAGTCGGCGATTTGCTGAGACATCACGATTTGCCCATCGCTGTTCTTCACCCGTTGCATTTGATCTTGGACGCTTTTGAGAGTCAGATCAAAAACCGTTGGGACTTCCGTGATGGCGTCGAGTTCACATGCCAATCGACGACGCAAACGCTACCGCAAACGAAAAAAGCGATCCCCGCATTTACGCGAGGATCTGTTGGCGACTGTTCAGTGGAAGAGAACGTAGGCGACGCCTACTGGATTTCAAGCAACTCGACCTCGAAGACGAGGACTTCGTGCGGGCCGATCGCACCTTGACTGCCTCGTTCTCCATACGCCAAGTCCGATGGAATGTAGAGCATCCACTTATCCCCGACCTTCATTTTCTGAAGCGCCGTCTGCCAGCCTTTGATGACTTGGTTGACGCGAAATGTTGCCGGTTCACCGCGCTGTACCGAGCTGTCGAAGACTTCACCGTCAATCAACGTGCCGGTGTAGTGGACCTTCACGGTATCCGTCGCGGCAGGTGATTCGCCCGTTCCGGCAGTCAGCACCTTGTATTGCAGGCCACCACCGAGATCTTTGACGCCTTCTTTCTTGGCGTTCGCGGCAAGAAAGTCGACACCCTTTTTACGAACCCGTGTTTCAAGCAACTGCTGGATCTTTTCTTGCGTCGCACGCAGTTCGTCATCGCTCATCGACGCTTCGGTCTTGTTGATTCCATCTTTGAAACCCGCTAACATCGATTCAATATGGATGTCACCGAGTTCGAACCCGTTTTGGCTCATCTGTTGTCCGACGGAGACACCCAGGAAGTAACCGATCGATTCCGATTGGTTTCTCTCGACGGTCGGCTTGGAATCCTTCACGGCATTTTCTTGGGCATACAGGGGGGCGCACGCAATCAACATCAAGCACACCAACGGGGCAGCCTTGAGTTTGGTTGTTAAAGACATATGAGTGTTTCCTAGGTATTAAAGGTTTGACGGTGACAGAATAGCAGCATACCGCGTTCC
>JBBSJZ010000656.1:0-3332 GCA_038256795.1 Pirellulales bacterium
AACCAGCGTCATGAGTAATCTACAGCGACTGAAGGCATGGGCACGATCGCTGAAGCTTGAGGTGCTGGCTCTCTACTTGGCTTGCCGTGATCCACGGACACCTTGGTACGCCAAGCTAGTCGTTGGACTCGTTGTCGCCTACGCACTCAGTCCCATCGACTTGATCCCCGATCCGATTCCCGTGTTGGGTTATCTCGACGATCTGATTCTGTTGCCGTTAGGAATCCTGCTTGCTCGCAAGCTGATCCCCGCTGATGTCCTAGAAGATTGTCGCCGCCATGCAAGTGAACAGGAGTGGCCGAAGGGTAACTGGATCGCGGGTACAGTCATAGTCCTTATTTGGATACTCACGTTGTCAACTCTCGTTTATTTCTTAGTTGCGTATTTTTGGCCTGGCAAATGAAACAGAAATTTGCGAGTGAAATTGGAAAGGTACTTACTTGGCTACGAAATCGCGAGCCAATGTTGCTCGTTATGCTCTTAATTTTGGCGAGTGCGACGTGGGCCTTCATCAAGATCGCAGACGAAGTAAATGAAGGTGATACGCAGGCGTTCGATCGATGGGCCGTTCGTTCCATACGGCAGGTCGACAACCCATCGATTCCAATCGGACCGAGTTGGTTGCAAGAAATGGGGCACGACGCGACTGCTTTGGGTGGGATTGGCGCGCTCGTTTTGTTCACTCTCGCAATCAGTGGTTACCTCTGGATTGACGGCAAAACGCGAATGATGTGGTTGCTGATTACATCGGCGGTGGGTGGAATCTTAGTCAGCAGCAGCTTGAAGTACTTATTCAGTCGTCCCCGCCCGGACATCGTTCCGCATCTTTCGATTGTTTCCACAAGCAGTTTTCCAAGTGGGCACTCGATGCTGGCAGCGGTCGTCTATCTGACGTTGGGTGCGTTGCTGGCGGCTTCCGCTACTCGAACGGCGGTGAAAGTATACGTGCTTGGTGTGGCGGTGCTGCTGACTGTCATTGTGGGAGTCAGCCGCGTCTATTTGGGCGTCCACTATCCGACTGATGTGCTTGCAGGCTGGATGGCCGGACTCACGTGGTCACTTCTGTGCTGGTTGGTTGCACGTTGGTTGCAACGTCACCGACAGGTTGAAATGCCGGACGACGATCGAAAGTAGACTCGCATTCGCCACGTGCGCATCGAAAGAAGTATAGCTGCCTGGATGACCGCCGACCGTTTAGCTTCGAATCAAGAACATCGCTCCGACAACGATCATGGCTACGTCGATCAATTTTGAGAAAACTTTTTCAGACACACGATCGACGAGTCGCTTTCCTAGCATCGTCCCAACGATCAATATCGGCCCCAACATGATGCCTGTCGTTATCGATTGCATCGAAAGCGCGTCGCCGCCGCCGTACGCGACTAGCTTCGTGGCGTGCATGAGCAATGCAGAGAGTGCTTCGGTTCCGATGTAGGCTCCTTTGACCAGCCCGAAGGCTAAAAAGAACGGCGCAACGAGCGGCCCAGCAGTTCCAATGATCGCCGACAGGAAACTGCTGACGCCCCCGAGCGGCGCAAACCAACGCAATCGCATCGCTGGCAGATTTCCACTGGCGAGGTGTCGAAAAACGACAATCACAATTAAGGACACACCTAGCAAACGAGTCAGCGCCGAAAGCGGGGCGGATGTAAACAAGAAACCACCGAGAAGTGCCGCCGGAATTGCTCCAATGAGAAACCAATTGACAACCGGATATTGAATCTCTTTGCGGTTGAACCAAACTCGGCTTCCATTCCCGATCAATTGTGCCACGGTCAGAATCGGTACGGCATCGCGAACGCCAAACATCAGCATCAAAACAGGCAACAGAATCGCTGCACCGCCAAAGCCGGTGACAGCGGAAAGTGTGGCGGCCACCAACGTGCTGATAACAAGAATAACCCAGATCCACAATTCAGTCATTTGGCCGAAACTCGCGCCGCCGCGATGTCGCCAACGATTTGCACCGGGCAACCATCAGGAAGGCCATAGCCGCCGGAGGTCGCGACTTGGTCGCCTTCTGAAAGGCCCTTGGTCACTTGAAAGAACTCGCGAGTCTCGGCTCCCAACTCAACGACAGTTTCTTGAGTTTTGCCATCCTGAATCAGGGTCACTACGGGTGTACCGGCATGATCACCGATCGCGGAAACCGGAACGGCGAGAGCGTCGGGAATTTCAGGCAGCCAAACATGCGCGTCGCACGTGAGTCCCGGCCGCAACTCGCCAGCTTTGTTGTCAACCAACGCGAACATATTGACGTTGCCGGTCAATGGGTCCGCCTCGCCACTGATTCGGTTGATGGTTCCATGAAATGTTCGTTCCGGTATCGATGTCAATTGAACATCAACCTTCGTGCCGATTGTGACCTTGCCAAAGTCGCGACTGGGAATGCGAAGCTGCACGAAGACATTCGACACGTCGATCACCGTTGCCAACGGAACGGCTTGCGCAAAGTACTGTCCTTGGTGTGCCGTTAACAGAGTCACGACACCGTCAATGGGACTGGTGATCGTACACCACTGGAGAGCCAATTTGGCATGGTCTTCGTCGGCCTGAGCCGCTTCAAGAAACGCCTGAGCTTCCTCGATCAGTTCCGGCGGAGTTCCTTGCTCAATCAGCTTCAAATGAGCGTCGGCAGACGCGAGCGCGGCATCCGCGGACTCTAACACTTTCACTTTTGTCTCATACTGAACTGGGGAAATTTCACCTCGTTTGCGCAAGTCTTCGAGAGCTTTCAATTCCGATCGCAGTCCATCGGCGGTCGCTTTGGCTTTATCACGATCTTGCCGAGCGACTTCCAATTCTTGTGGCAGGTAGCCTCGCTTGAGTCGCTTCAACGCGGCGGCTTTCTCAGCAACGATGGCGCTCGTTCTTTGAATATCAGTCTTCGCGGTGCGTTCATCCAATTGGACTAGCGGTTCGCCAGCCTTGACGGTCAGACCCTCGTGGACGTTGAGCCGGGTGACCCAACCACCGAGCTGCGGTGAAACCATCGCGATTCGCTCTGGGATCGCAATCACGTTGCCAACGAGTTCCAGCCCCGGTCGCAACGTAACTCGCTGGACTTTGGCTGCTTGAACGGGAACCGGAGCGGGTTCAGCCGACTCGGCAGCGGCGTCAGCAGCGGCAGCTTCACTAGCCGTCTTCGCCCAATGCTGCTTGAGCCAGTATGCGCCGCCGCCTGCGACCGCCAGAAGTGCGATGATGATTAGATTCTTTGATAGTTTTTTCGCGTTCATAGTATTTCAGTCGGTGCGCGGGCGTCTCGCCCGCCTCTTTAAATGGTTGCGGTAGTTTCGCTCGTTTGATTTGTGGAATGCGGGCGGGACGCC
>JBBSJZ010000657.1:0-3311 GCA_038256795.1 Pirellulales bacterium
GGCCTGCCATGGAACGTCAATGCGTTGCTGCGTGATTGTTTTGCTAGTCGACAACCAAGTGATGCCGCCGCCGGGCAAGGCGAACAAATCTTCACTGCGTCGTTCCGAGGGAAATACTTTTGGCCGGTCATCGGATTCGAGCGAAAACACTTCCATGGGTTCGTATCGCGTTCCAACGGCAATGTCCGCTGAGCCGCGCAAGAATGCCAACGAATCGATCGTAGCTTTGTAACCGCTCAACCTTTTAAAAGGTTTTGATCCATCCAGCTCCGTCACCGCCACGAAGTCGCCATTGGTTGGCCACCAATCTAAGAGTGATGGAATGCCCTTCGTCGCGCCGACCGCGACAAACGATTCGTCCGGCGAGATCGCCAACGATCGAATGCTGCTGTCTTCGTCGACATGGATCTCCCGGACCGCGTGTCCGTCATCCCAATCATGAATTCGCACGACATTGCTTCCGCCGACCACCGCGAACAATGGACTGTGCGGAAACGGAACAATTTCTTCGATCGCATCGTCGAACCCTGCGAGCTGTCTCCATCCGTCGTGCGCCAGCGCATCGAGTAAACGGAAGTCCAGTCGCTCGCACCAAGATGCGTCTGCGTAATCTCTGATCTCGTTGACGATCACGCCTGCACTCGCAAAATCATGACGTGAGACTGCTGCAAAGGCTTGCGATATGTCCGCACGGTAAGCGATGCCCAAGGCTTCTTGCCGGCTTGCGAGTGTGTGTTCGCGTTGAAGTTCGACGTCCGCCAATGCTTGCAGCGTCAATTGCTCGGCGCGTACCGCCTGCTGCCCGCTCGCCAGCGCCGTTCGCACGGCGCTCTCGAGTGACCGCTGCTGGTCACGAAGTTGTTGATTGCTAAACGCCAAAGCCGACGAGCCGAGCACGACGAAACACATCAAGATGATCGATAACGCCGACACCCATGGTGACCGCCGTATCACTCGATAACTTCGCTCGATGAAGCCCTGCGGCCGTGCCGCGACCGATCGACCTGCCTGGAAACGCGTTAAATCTTGAACGAACGATTGAGCCGATTGATAACGCTGCGCCGGATCTTTTCGCAGTGCTTTATCACAGATCGCTTTTAAATCCGACGGGATCGACGCATTCCCGGCGGGCAGCGGCGGAATCGGATCGACGCACATTTGACGCAGCATCTGCGCCGGAGTCCCGTCGGGACGCGGGACCGCTCCGGCCAGCATTTGATAAAGCAGCAAGCCGAGGGAATAAACATCGGCGAGTCGGGCATCAACGCTCGTGTCACCGAGGATCTGTTCCGGTGCCATGTACAGCACCGTGCCCACCAGTTTCCCGTGGGTTTGTTGCTCCCATTCGCTGGCCGTGTCCAGTACCAGTCCGAAGTCAGTCAGCCGGGGTAAAAACGGCAACAGTTCCCCCTGGGCCTGCTCAGACATCAAGATCACGTTACTCGGTTTGATATCGCGATGCACTAACCCGCGATCATGCGCGTGGGCGATCGCCGACCCTAACTTGATGGTGATCGCCGCCGCCCATGACACGGGCATTTTGTCTTGCCGCGTGGTCAGTCCCATACCAGTGCTCACCGCATCGTCATGCAGAAACTGGTGCAGCGTCGGACCTTCACAGAACTCCGAGATCAAATAAACGAAATCATCATCGTCGAGCACCTCATACAGCGGCACCAAATTAGGGTGATTCAATCGTGCTGCGGCACGTGCTTCCCGCAGTCGATCGTCGCCACCGACGGATGTCCTACCGGCGCGCTGCGGCACAGCCTTGACGGCAACGTTGCGACCCAGCAGCGGGTCCTTGGCCCGGTAAACGGCTCCGAATCCGCCACGGCCGACGCACTCGCCGATCTCGAATCTTCCCACTTGGTTCGCAATCGAGAACTCGCGCTCATCCCGATCGCCATGGGTCATGGTCCCCGTACTCGCGCCACCGCGAAGCGTCGCGTGCAATAACTTCATGATCGAAGTGATTCGCGAGGGTTCGCTGCTGCCCCTCCAAGACGCCTCGCCATGGAACCGCAAATCCTCGTCGAACCGACGAGCCAAATTCGCCAACTCGTCCCCGACTTCGTCCGCCGTGGGACGCGAGTTAACCGTCGGCGAACCGTCCGGGGATGACGATGGACTCGAGGGTGACGGACTCGATGACGATTGACTCAAGGTTGAAACCCATTCAATCGGGCGGCCAGTAATTTGATTCCCTCGAGCCAACGGCGTTGGCACGTGCTCTCGGGCATGTCGAGCTGTGACGCGATCTCCGCGAACGTCATGTCGCCCGCATAGCGTGAGATCACCACCGACTTGACCTCCGCCGGCAAGGTATCGATGGACTCCAGCAGCGCCCGCGCCAGTTCCGAGGATGACACGCATTCATCCGGCGTCGCCGCATCCACTTGCCCCGGTGATCGCGCCGACAGCAGGATCCGTTTCGGATCCGCGCCCTCGCGAAGTTGATAACGCCTTAATGAGTCAATGATCTTGCGTTCGGCGATCCGGATCAACCAACCGCGGTACTCCGCATCGGTCGTCCCCCGAAACTTATCGGTGGATCGGCTCGCCGCGAAAAAGACGCTTTGTACGACGTCGGAAACGCCTAGATAACGGCGTATCCAGCGTGGCAATCGTGACTCAACGTACTGAGTCAATACACCCTGGTACCCCTCAGCGTTCCACCCCGTCACGATTGAAAATCCCGGTTCAAAATGAGGCTTCCTGCCATCGATGGCCAAAACAACAGACTGGAAGTCTATCCACGTGCAAACTGCATCAGTCAACATTCTCGCGAAAATGACAATCCGGCGGCAGCCCTCGCTCCACCGCCAGCATGCATGCGGCCCAGATTGTAGTGTTCCCCCCTACACCAAGCATCCGAACTCGCCAAGTTTTGCCAAAAAACAATTTCGATAATTCGAGTATTTTAACGGTTTATTCAGGATTCTCGGCCGTCGTTTCCTGCTTTGCCACCGCGATTGTTTGTAATCGCGTGAGAATTCTTGAAGTTCGTGGTTGGGCGACGGGTTACTCACATCTTTAAGCAGTGCGTTGGCCCACGACTGGTGGACTCTTGAGAAATTTTCGAGAATACGCTCAGGAGATCCCCATGCCAGAAAGTCAGAAACGGAAGCGACGCTCGTTTAGCGACGAGTTTAAACAAAGTGCGGTCGATTTGATTGTCAAACAAGGCTATTCATTCAAGGCTGCTGCCGAAGCTGTGAACGTCGATGTGACAAGCCTTCGCGGTTGGCATCGGCAGCTCGCGCCGCAGCCGGTGCCGTGCTCCGAAAACTCTACACTCAAAGAACTCA
>JBBSJZ010000658.1:0-3306 GCA_038256795.1 Pirellulales bacterium
GAGCGACTCGCGCACGTTCATCATCATCGCATCGCTGTTCACGCCAGGTATCGAAACGTGCAAATTTCCCGGTAAGCGATTTGTTTCGTGGCCATTAAAACAAATATCGTCAATCAGTGATTCCAAACCCTGCTTTAGCCGTTCTCTCATCTCGATGACTTGAGTCGCTTCCGATTGCATAGCTGTCTGACATATCTCGCAGGCGGCACCCAATCCAACAATTTGGTGCACTGCCAAAGTTCCGCTTCGCATGCGGCGTTCGTGGCCGCCGCCTTCAAAGAGCGGCTCGAGGCGGATTCTTGGTGAGCCACTTCGAACGTATAAAGCACCTATGCCCTTTGGTCCATAAAGTTTATGCGCCGAAAGGCTTAAAAGGTCTACATCGAGCTTTGATAGGTCAATGGCGACTTTGCCGACTGTTTGTGTTGCATCGGTATGAAACAGAACGCCCGCTTGCCGGCACACCTTGGCAATCGCTTTGATGGGACTCAAGGTTCCCACTTCATTGTTCGCGTGCATCACTGACACCAAAACCGTGTCGTCACGAATCGCATTTTTGACATCATCGATAGCCACTGTTCCGTCGCGAGCCACGGGAAGCACGGTCACTTCAAACCCCTCTCGCTCAAGCCGGCTCGCTGGGTCCAGCACAGCTTTGTGTTCGGCTGCGTTGACAATCAAGTGCTTACCTTTGGTCGAGGCTCGCATGACGCCGAGCAGGGCAAGGTTGTTCGCTTCGGTTGCACCGCTCGTAAACACAATCGACTTCGGTTCGCAGCCGAGAAGCGAGCCAACTTGCTCGCGTGCCGTGGACACTGCGTGGCCCGCCGCCCGACCGAATTCGTGCGTCACACTCGATGCATTGCCGTATTCATCGGAGAAGAAAGGCAGCATTTGCTCCACGACTGCAGGGTCGACTCGCGTCGTCGAGTTGTTGTCCAGATAGATTGGGCGATTGCCCATGACCGACTCCTTGGCAGATGTACGTTGGCTGTTAGACCTCATTTTACCCGTGTAAACTAATGCAGGAAGCCGTCGCGAACCGTCATTCAACGGCCAGCGAGAATCCCCCGTTCGAACATACGCCAACCAAAACACAGAACGAAAGCACCAATGACCAAACCAATCCACGAAGTCGCGGCAGAAATCCTTGCCGAAAGCAAGCGACCGATGACAGCCGACGAGATTTACGAAATCATCGCCGCCAAAAGCCTCTACACGTTCAAAGCGGCCAGCCCTCGCAGTGTGCTGCGCAGTCAACTCCGCCGACATTCCGCCAACATCACCGGCCCCAACCAAGCCAAAGTCCTGAAGTTCAAAATGTCCAGCGACGGCCAATTCACGCTGGCGTAGTAATCAATATCCAGTTCGATTACCAGGCAGCATTTTGTAGATAGCCGTTTAAGAAAAGAGAAACGAAACGCCCATGGAAGCTGAAGCACATCCGCTTAGCAAGATACTGTTTTCAAACACCCAGTTTGTGATTCCGTTCTTTCAGCGATTCTATTCCTGGGACCGAGACAATTGGGAACGCCTCGCAACCGACATTCAAGATCTGATGAAAAGCGATGTAAGTAAGAAGCATTTTTTGGGACCACTCGTTTGCTCATCACTGTCGCCTGCTGTAGGACGCATACCCCGATTTCAATTGATCGACGGTCAACAACGATTGACAACGCTGTCGTTATTGCTTCTCGCGATCCGTGACGAAGCGAAGAAGACGGGCGACGATGAACTTGCAGCCGAGATCGAAGTTCAATACTTAGTCAACCAGTTCAAGAAGGGACTGGACAAGCTAAAGCTGATTCCACGCACCGGCGACCGCGAACTTTTTACAGCACTGATCGAGCAGAAGACGACAGCGAAGGTTGACTCTTCGCGATTACTGGCAGCGCATGATTTCTTTCGTAAGTTTGTTCGAACACATGCGCACCGTGACAGTGGATACCTCCGGCGACTGTTTGAACTTGTCGTCGGTAGGCTTTACCTCGTCGCGATCACGCTTGACGAGGAAGACCCGTATAAGATTTTTGAAAGTCTTAACTCAACGGGACTGCCGCTCCAGGAGTCAGACCTCATCCGCAACTTTCTGTTCATGCAACTTGATCTCGCCGAACAGGAAACATTTCAAGACGAGCACTGGGCTCCGTTCGAAGCGGAGTTTGAGCCGGTTCCTGGCCGTACGACACTCGCACCGACTAGCTTCTACCGTGATTTCTTGATGCGGAATGGGCAATACTCAAAGGCTAAAGAAACCTTCGCCGATTTCAAAAGACACTACGAATCCCAAACGACAATTCCCGAGAAAACGGTCGCAGAGTTGCAGCGATTCGTGGGTTTTGCCAAGACGATCTTGCATGAGGGAATCGGAGAATCGCTTTCGGTGAGGAAAGCTCTACGCCAGTTCGTTTGGATGGACGCATCCACCGCGTTTCCCGTTGTTTTGCTTCTGCTGGACAAGAAAGCCTCTGGGTCGATTGGCGAAGCTGACTTTGCCGGCTGCCTAACCGACCTCAACAGCTTCATCTTACGCCGGTCGATATGCGGTGAAAGCACTCGCTCGTATGGAACCTGGTTCTGTGATTAGCTGGGCAACTTGAAGGCGACGTGCGGGCAAAGCTCCAGGGTTATCTCCACCATCGCGGCTGGCCTGACGATGAGACATTCGAGAGATACCTAGTTGATTTCCAACTGTACCGACGCGAATTTAAGAAATGCCGAATCATTTTGGAGGCGTTGGAGCAGGCAGATGGCCACAAGGAGTCGGTTGATCTCACGTCGACTGACATCTCTATCGAACATGTTATGCCTCAAAAGTTGTCTTCGAACGACGATGGCAGGGCTTGGCGTGCGATGCTCGGTGAGAACCACAAGAAAGACCACGAACGATGGTTGCACACGATTGGAAACTTGACGCTCACCGGCTACAACCCATCGCTCAGCAACAAGTCATTCAACGTAAAACGACCTGTCTTGATTGACAGCAAACTGTCGCTCAACAAGATCTTTGCTACCGACGAGCCTTGGGATGCCAGACGCATTCGGAGTCGGGGCGAGATACTCGCCAAACAATTGGCTGGTCTGTGGAGTCGGCCCTCCAGTTCTGTCGAGTACGTTCCGCCGACAAACAAACAAGATGCAGCTGAAAAGCGCCGTGAGCGTCGGCAGCGGTATTGGGCTGAATTAGCAGGAATTTTGGAATCGAGCCAAACATCACTTCGTCCGCTTCGAGAAGTTGACGGAAACATTTGTGATTTCTACCTGTCCATGGCAGACGTAAGTTTGTCTGCGCGGTTTCTTCCGGCA
>JBBSJZ010000659.1:0-3305 GCA_038256795.1 Pirellulales bacterium
ATCAGGATCACGGATCGCGAACGGCGGATTGTCACTGGCGAGGCTAAGGTTCGCTTCGTAGAACGAGCGAATCGTGCCGATGTCTTCCCAATAGTCGTCGAACAAGTGCAATTGAACGCGATGCGATTCCATCGCCTTGGGGAACACTTCTTTGCCAAAGTCTTGATAGTCCGTCGTCTTGAGCAAGTCGACCATCACGGACTTGTTGAAAATGTACAAGCCCATACTCGCCAGGCAATCGCGTCCCTTGCTCGGGATACCACGGGCGTCGATCCAAGCGGGATCGGTGTGCACGTCAGCGAGTTGTTCCTCGGTTTGCGGTTTCTCGACAAAGCCACGAACTCGGCCATCGTCGTCGACCTTCATGATGCCCAGGGCCGAGGCGTCTTTGCGTGACACGGGAATACCCGCGATCGTGACGTCGGCGCCCGATTCCACGTGCGTCTTCATCATGTCCGCGAAGTTCATCCGGTAGAGTTGGTCACCGGATAAAATCAGGACATGCTCGACCCACTTTTGGTCGAAGTAACGCAGGTTCTTGCGCACGGCGTCGGCGGTGCCCTGGTACCACTCCATGCCCTCTTCGACCGTTTGCTGGGCGGCGCGCAGCTCGACGAATCCGCCGCTAAAGTGGTCAAAGAAATAGGTCTGACGCAGGTGCTTGTGCAAACTCACCGAAAGGAACTGGGTCAACACGTAGATGCGATTCAAGCCGCTGTTGATGCAGTTGCTAATCGGGATGTCGATCAAGCGATACTTCGCAGCGAGCGGCACAGCGGGTTTCGCGCGAATCTTGGTTAACGGAAACAAACGTGTGCCGCGTCCGCCGCCCAGAATCAAGGCGACCGTATTGCTGAGGTCCATCGGAAAATCCATCGAAGGTGAAAGTTGAAGTGGGCGATTGATACCAGCTTACCAGTACTTCTCAAAGCGGATACAGCCAGGTCCATGGCAACCGTGCTCGTCCGTGAAGCCGGCCGCCGTCAAAATCTGCAACATCCCTGGATCTTTCGGCGGCTCGGTCCCCGGAGCGACGTAGCCGATCATGGCCGGATTCCCGCACAAGAACACGTGCGTCGATCCGGGATCGAGCGGATCATCAGCGACCCGAGCGAGTTCGCCGCTGCGATAGTATTGCTGCAGGTATTGCTTGCCGACGAATTGAGGATGCGACGCGTCGAGGTTGCGCGGCTCGCGCGTGGTGAGAGGAATGTACTTGTAGTTCGCATAGCGTGCCGCGAGTAACGCGTGCTCAGCCGCATATCCAAGATCTCGATCATGACGAACACTGGTGGCATTGATGATCTTGCCCGGGTGACCTTGGCGAAGCAGGTGCGTGAGCATCGCATTGTGCGGCGCTTCGCCAGTGCCGGTACCGAGAAACAGGACTGTGTGCGTCGGATCGACTTCGCCGAGCGTGTAGTGGCCAACGATGCGATTTTCGATGACCATGCGATCGCCCGCGTGCTTGAGAAATAATCGCGGGGTCAACAGCGGCGGTTTGTGTTCGGGCGATCCGGCTTGCCGCACGAGCGTGATGTAGAACTCGAGGTAGTCGATTTCGTTGCACGGCGCGAGTTGGTGGTTCGCGTCCAACATCGGACAGGAAATCGAGTACGCGCGGCGACCGATCTTCGTCAGTTTTTTCGCAGGCACTTCGTCGAATTGAGTGCCTTTTATTCGCGGCTCCCACAGGCCCAAGCCCAGTGCGACGTACTGGCCCGGCTCGAATTCGGCAACGGGATGGTCCGGCCGCACGCGGAACCGCGCCAAGTCCGAGTGAATGTCGATGCGCTCGATGATCGTCGCGTTGTAGTGCTCGAGACGCAGCCCCGCGGCCTCGGCTTCCGTGATGGAATGCGCGACGCCAGAAGTTGCCGGGTTGGCGTCGAAGATTGCCGAGTCGGCTGACGGTGCGGGATCGCTCATGTTGGTCTGACTCTTGATGCGAAAAAGGAAAGCTCCGCCTTGAATCTGCGAGATCCAGAGCAAAATTGGTCCGCGAATCATTCGACGCCGACCACGCCCGTCCAATATACTGGTTCTGACCTGGACGTGCGTGCGTCGCGCCCCGACCTCCAACGCTGCGACATCCCGAATATCTGCCCCGCGGTTCCGCGAATTTTCCGTTCCACCCGATTTGACGAGCTTGACCATGACCGAGACCCCTTGTCGCTGGCGATTCATCACCCGCCTCGCCGTGATTACCGCTGCGATGTCCCTCATGCCCCAGCACAGCGAACTTCGAGCGGCGACGTGGACGGACTTGCGTGGTGAGCACTCGATCGAAGCCGACCTGGTCGGGATCTGGGGCGATCAAGCGATCCTGCGCAAGACCGACGGAACTCGCATCAGCATCAAAATGCTGGGGCTTCGAGCGGACAGCCGTTTGCAAGCCGAGCGGCTCAACGATGCTCTGAACAAGCACCGCGAATCACGCGTCAAGGAGATGAAAACGGTGGCGGCCGACACGGACGCGCCCGCTCCGAAAGCCCCCAAGCCGCTTGTCGCGGCAGCAGCCTACAAGGCGCCCGAAGCGGAGATGGCACCGGATGCGTTCATGCAGCGTCTTAATGATCAAGCTCGCGCGGGGCACCATTTTCTCGCCTACTACGACGGGCTGCCGCCGACCTATCGCCAGGACGTTGACGAGTTGTATGCGATCGCGGTAGCGAAGCTCGATCCATCGAACTGGAACGCCCTGGCCAAGTCACTGCACGATGTCGGTGACATGATCGTATCCCATGAAAATTGGATTTTTTCGCACCCGCGCGTCGCGGCGATGGAGACCTCGTCCATGAAATTGCATGACAGCGTCCTCGCGCTCGCCGGAGTATTGAAAACGGGTTTAGCAGCCGACCAGATCGGACTCGAAAAACTTCGCGCCATGAAACTCCGTGACTACTTGGCCGCTCAAGATGGGGCGCTCGCACCCTACCTGGCCCAGCTCGCCAGCCAATCCGAAGCGAGCTCGCAAATCGTCGTCGAAACCACCAAGGATAATGATGCGACGTTGTCCGTCACCGCGGGTGCCCAGCCCCAAAAGTTTGCGGTCACGAAAGTTGAGGGCTACTGGGTACCGTCCGCCTGGGCCGCGACCTGGGCTGCGGATATGACCAAGGCGAAGGCCGACTTGAATGCGAAAGGGAACGGAGAGATCCTCGCCGGCGGATTCGCCTCGATCCTCGTGAATTCAATCGGGCCGATGATCGCACCACTGAGCGAAGCTAAAGATGCCACCCAGTTTCACCTGGCAATGGAAACGATGTTCCAAAACGCACAACCGCTCGTCGCCGCGATGGCGG
>JBBSJZ010000660.1:0-3301 GCA_038256795.1 Pirellulales bacterium
ATTGCGTCACAAAACGAGCGTCTTCGCAAGGAGATTCAACCTCTCGTGGAGTTCAACGACTCGTTGCTCGCCGAAGACATTCCGCGGATCGCGACGGATATCGAAAGGTTCGCGGAAGCACTGCCGGAGCGACAACGACAAAATGACGACTTGCTCCAACTTTACCGTCGTGAGCAACAATCGATCTGTTCGCTCATCAATCTCACGGATATCGACGAGTCCATCTTCGACGTCGGCAGCCTCGATGAGTTGATCACGGAACTTGGGACCGACTACAAGACGCTCGAGGCGAAGCTCGCTTCATACCAAGATACGATCGAAAAACTAGACCAGTCGCTCGCCCAATACGCAGACGGACCAGCGTCGAAGGATCCCGCGAAACTTGCCAACGACTTACGCAACAACGTGATCTTGGCATCGCAGGACCTACTCGCTGAAATTAGTGACGACGTGCTGTCCATGCAACTCATTCAAGCCAGAGCTCGCACGGAGGCGGTGTTCTTACCGGAAGTCAACATCGATCCCGCCGTGGCACTCGAGATCGCTCGCAGGAATCGTCGGGACTGGGCCAATGCTCGTGCATCGCTTGTCGACCAATGGCGATTGATCGAGTTCAATGCGGACAACTTGGAAAGTAGTCTGGATGTGACGTTCAGCGGTGATGTGCAAAACGTCGGCAACAATCCCATGAACTTGAGATCGAGCACCGGTCGACTTCGCCTCGGTCTCCAGTGGGACGCACCGATCACTCGGCTTCAAGAACGAAACTCGTATCGCCAAACGTTGATCGACTACGAACAAGCGAAACGGACGTACTACCGATTCGAGGACGGTATTTGGCAACTCCTCCGTGGTGAAATTCGTCAGTTGCAGACCAACCGATTGAACTTTGAACTTGGCCGCCAAGCGGTACGCATCGCGGCGGCTCAATTGGAACTCAACGAGGACATTCGTGGACTCCGCGACTCACGGGGTTTGAGCAGCGGTCCGACGGCGGCACGCGATACGATCTCGGCACTCTCGGATCTACTCAACTCGCAAAACCAGTTACTCAATGTGTACGTCAACTACGAAGTCGTCCGCCGCAGCCTCGACCTGGATTTGGGAACGATGCAATTGACGCCCGAAGGCTTGTGGATCGATCCCGGAAAGATCTCGCCGGAGAGCTTGCTGGCGCTGGCGGGCACGCGTGAGGCTGGCATGATCGATTGCAATGGAAACTGTTGTTTGCCTTTAGAACAACTTCCGCAAGAGCCAATTTTTGGCAGCACCGGGGCGATGATGACCGCGATGGAGATGCAAGAATTGACCGGTGAAATCCGTCTCGATGATGGTGCCACACGACTTTCTGCGGCTCCCGCGGCCGGCCAAGTCGGCGAATCCGAGCTTCACGAAGCGAGGGTCGAGAAAGCCATCGGAGAGATGTCCGGCTCGCGAAAGCGAACGACGCGTTAGTCCTCAACGTCCGGGGGACGCTATACTGCGAGGCAATCAATTCTTTGTTGCCCGGTAGGGAGTCCCCTGATGTCGCGTCGATCGCTTAGGAACGTTACCTTCGTCCCGTTCATAGCTGCAGCTCTGTTGCACTCGTCAGTCATGGTGTCGCTGGCTGACGATGTGACGGTTGAAGCAGCCAAGATTCTTACTGAATCTGGAAAGTCATCGGGCTTCTTTGTCCACTTGGGCTGCGGCAACGGCGAACTCACGTCGGCGCTGAAGCAGAACGATGCGACGCAAGTGCAAGGCTTGTCGACTCGGCCTGCGGAAGTCGCTTCGGCTCGCCGTCGCATCGTCGACGCGGATAGCGAAAGCTACGGCGATGTCGCGTTCGATGTGCTCCGCGGCAGCGAATTGCCGTACGTCGATAATCTCGTCAATTTGATCGTCATCGAAGACATGGGACTCGTGTCAATGGACGAAGTGCTGCGTGTGCTCGTTCCCAATGGCGTGGCACTGGTGAAAGAGAACGGTGCATGGAGCAAGACCGTCAAGCCGCGGCCGGATGATATCGACGAGTGGTCGCATTATTTGCACGACGCCACCGGCAACTCGGTCGCGCACGATGATGTCGTCGGCCCGCCGCGCCACCTGCAATGGGTCGGCAGCCCTCGTTGGTCACGTCACCACGATCGCATGGCCAGCATGAGCGCGCTCGTATCCACCGGCGGTCGCATGTTTTACATCATGGATGAGGGCAGTCGCATCTCGATCCAATTGCCGCCGAAGTGGAAAGTGATCGCCCGCGATGCGTTCAATGGAGTGGTGCTTTGGAAACGCGATATCGAAGATTGGCAATCGCATCTGTGGCCACTCAAGAGCGGACCGACGCAACTGTCGCGGCGACTCGTTTCGACGGATGATACCGTCTACACCACCCTCGGCATCAACGCCCCGCTCGTTGCACTGGACGCAGCCACCGGCGAAACGAGGCACACGTTTGCCGAGACGGCGGGTACCGAAGAAATCATCACCACCAACGGCATCATCTTCGTCGTCGTCCGCAAGGGCGAAGCGGAACTGGCCCAGTACGCCCCCGTTAACGGCACCGTCGGCGATCAAGCCCTCGTTGGCAAAGATTACTTCTGGAATGAAGAACCACGCGTGCTGATGGCGGTCGATGCGAAATCCGGCGAAAAACTGTGGGCCCAACAAACTAAAATCTCGCCGCTGACGCTGTCCGCCGACGGTTCACAAGTCTACTACCACGACGGCACTCGATTGGTTGCCGTGGACCAGCGCAGCGGCAAGGTCGCTTGGCAGACTCAGCCGGTGACGCGTCGTCAATCGTTCACGTTCAATTTCGGACCACGCTTGGTGGTCCACGAAGATGTCGTGCTGTACTCGGGCGGCGACGGGAAAATGGTCAGCCTCGATGCGAAAACCGGCACGGAACTGTGGAACGGCAGCTTCCCCAACTCGGGCTATCAATCACCGCAAGATCTCATGGTGGTCGGCGGACTCGTGTGGCTCGCTCCGTTGACTCAAGGCAAGGACTCAGGCGTTTACACCGGACGCGATCCGCGAACTGGCGAAGTCAAGAAGTCTTTCGCGCCGGACGTCGAAACGTATTGGTTCCACCACCGTTGTTACATCGCCAAGGGCACTGACAACTTCCTCATGCCGTCGCGTACCGGTGTCGAGTTTGTCGATCCAGACGCCGAGCATTGGGAGATCCATCACTGGGTCCGCGGCGGTTGTTTGTATGGTGTGATGCCATGCAACGGTTTGACGTACACGCCGCCGCATGATTGCGCGTGTTACCCCGAAGCAAAATTGTTCGGCTTCAATGCACTCGCGCCCA
>JBBSJZ010000661.1:0-3298 GCA_038256795.1 Pirellulales bacterium
CAGATTCGCTTGCAACCGTTCCAAGATCGCGACGAAAGTGCCAACGATGACAGCGGCCAGAATCTCGCCCGGAGTGCCGTGAAAAAAAACGGCGATCGCGCCGCTGGCGATCGCGGAGGCAAGCATGGTTAGCGACTGAGAATAGACGGGAGGCGAATTTGCGATTCGTTCTAATTCCTGGCTGGCCTCCAAAACGGATAGTTCCCGAGCCACGATACGATCGAGCATCTCGTCGATCCGTATCAGTTTGTCGACGTCCAACTCGCCCGAGTCAACTCGCCGCAAATAGGTCCGTTCGCCGAGTTCGTCAGTGAGCGAAATCACCAGCGCGGTGGGTGTGTAGAGAAACACGCCATGAATGTTCAACGAACGCGACATCGCGTTCATCACTCGTTCCAGACGATGGGAGGGAGCTCCAAAACGGTGGAGCAAGCAGGCTGTTTGTATTAGAAATTGATGATCCGCAACTTCGTCCATCGATCACCCAGGTAAGATCGCTTGTGTGGTTTGAATGTCTCGATTCTGCGGAGCGGTAGCTCGCCCTACCGCCTCATGCGTTTGCGGTCGCTTTCGGTCAATTGGATGCCGTAGAGCTGTAAATAGCGATCGGTTTCGTTGATGAAGTTGACTTCGGCGTCTTGGTTTTCGAAACGGAAGCGGGCCACGGGCGGTGGGGGATCGATCGGACGAATCGAATACAACTCGACGAGCGTAATCATCGGACCGACATCCTTGGAGCTCGCCTCGGTCGTCGCATCCGACGTGGGGACGCGGTCGGCGAAGAACTCGATCCGCACGGGTAGACCCTCGCCGAAACCCGAAGAATCGATGGGTTTCGCAGCGATGGCGACGCGGACGTGGGTCGGATACAGCGGCGGCCACACACCGCGACCGGAGCGAACGAGTGTGTCCTGGCGAACGTCATCGCGAAGGGTGCCGGAGAGAATCCACACCGTGTGCGACTCAAGCGTGCCGGCGGCGAGTCGGAGCAGGTAATCACGGGAGATCGTATCGAGCATCTCGGTCCAGGCACCGATGCGCAATCGAGGCGATACCGAACCGGGTGTCGCTTGGCGGTCAACGTATTCACCGAGTCGCGCGACGTCGACGCGTTTGAGGACGACTTTGCCAGCGATGTCGCTGCGCGTCCACTGCAGCCGCCCGTCGCTGATTTGTTGCAAGGTGTGTTTGCCATCGCCGTCGTGCATGGTGACTTGCAAATTGAACTGGCCGCTACCGTGGCCCGCTTGTTCGTAAGTACCGACTCCGACCATCTCGCGATCGCTCGTCCACACACGTTGGCGAACCTTGGCGTCAAACGCTGGCCCGTGCGCGAGCGAGGCCATGACGCGAGTGACCATTTCCACGGCGCCAGCGGTGGATTGCGACTGTTGGGCGATCGCTGGCGTCGCAGTAACCTGGGCCCCCGCGGCGGTGGGCGCCGTGACCTGGGCCGTGGCGGTCGTGAAACTCGCATCGCCATCGTCGGCCGCGTGGCTCGATGGGATCCACCCGATCAAGCCAAATAGCGTGAGAAAGACGGCGCATTTGAGTTGGAAACGGTGCGCGATCCAGTGACGATCAATCTTCATGTGCGGGTTGTGCCGATTTTATGCAAGATTCCGTAGGCAACATGCCGATGACCCATAAGCAGCCGGAAAGTCGTCAGCGAATCGGATCGTAGTTATTCATTCGTCTGCACGTCCACCCGGATCACGCTTCACCAAATTTATTGTCCGCTGGGTTCTTCACACGATGTGTTGGCCTGGCCGAGCAGCCGTGGGTTGCACCCAAGCAACCCACGAACGCAACCCAAGGAACGGGGGAAAAGATGAAACGAATCGTCACTGGTTTGTCGCTCCTAGCGGCCACGGCGATACTCGCCACCGGATGTGTGCCGGTTCGCCACAATCTGCCGCCCGAACAGCGGCTGATGGAACCGGGTCCCGGCGTCGGTGGCCCTGGCCCCGGCGTCCTCGGACCGCCGCCCATGGCGCCCGGCATGATGGGTGGTGGCCCTGGCATGGGCGGCGCCGGCGTGATGCCCGCCGGTTTTGCTAACGGTGGTCCCGGCGGAAGCTGTGGACTTTCCGACGCTTCGAACATTCCGCCAGGCGGTGGCGTGATGATGGGTGGGGACCCGAGCATGATGGGCCCACCGCCCACCGTCCAAGTCACCTTCGGTCGTCCGGACGGCATGTACGTTCGCTACGACGCGACGGGTGCTGGCCAGTTCGACAGCGAGCCGCTGGTTTGCCCAGCTCGTCAGAACTTCCCGCAAGGTGGCCTGTATCGACTCAAACTCACCAACATCGCCGGTCGTGAAGGCGTCGAGTTGTATCCGACCGTCGAGCTCGCCTACGGCAACCCTCGCACGGGTGCCTACTTGGCTCACAACTCGGTTCCCGTTCAGTTCACGGAGGAAGACTTTGACCAAGTTCTCACGGGTAACTTCGTGACCAAGGTGATCTACCTTCCCGATCCCGACTTCCAAGGCCCCGCTTTGGCAGGCATTGATACGCTCGTGAGCACCCGTCTCGATCCGGGTATCGACCCGATCGTCGAAGCCGACCGCCGCGGTTCAATTCTGGCGATCGTTCGACTCGGTGACAAGGATATTGAGATGATGGGTGTCGGCAGTGAGGGAGGCATGTATCCTCCGCCAATTGCAGGTTTGCCTTGTCCATTCGCCTCGGCAATGACCGACGGTTGCGGTGGACCAGGATCGGGAGCCGGTGGGGCTGGTGGTGGATGTGCGACGACTCCCATGGGACTTCCCGGTATGGTCGCGGGTATGACGGCTCCGCAGTACGGAATGCCAATCACCGGCACACCGATCGGATTGCCCGGACCGCCGCACATTCCCTTGGGTAGCCCAGCCGGCTTGAAGAAGCATGTCATCCGCAATCACACGCCGATGCACATTCCTCAACCCGTCGACGCGATCAAGGTCGGTGTGAGAATGCAGCCAGGATACAGCTACCCGAACCCGGTCAGCCGCATCCACATCACCGAGCAGAACATCAATCCCGGTGTTCCCAACGGTCGGCCGCTCTACCAACACGGCAGCCAACAAGTCGACCCGAACTGTCCCCAGTAGTTCGCACGAGGACTGGTTTACAGGGGAAGGGTCCTGAGGTTTGTCGGCCACGGCATCGTCAGTGACCCTTGGGCGGGGCATCGAACGCGGTGACGGCTTCAACGCCGCACCGCGTTCCTTTCACATTCCTAAGCGTGCGAGCGACTCGCGAGAGTGATAGTCATGTTGAGTGCAATGAACACCATCGTCGGCCGCTCG
>JBBSJZ010000662.1:0-3293 GCA_038256795.1 Pirellulales bacterium
GGATGCAGCGAGATCGCGAAACTTGTTCCTAACCGGGCTGACTTGGGCAATTCTTGCCATCGCTTCGCTCGTCCTCGACCGTGCGGTGGCAGTGGGCCAAGCGGTGGCGAAGCCGGATCCGATTAAGTGCGTTGACGTTTCCGGTAACCTTTGCCGAATCGGTGATGAGCCTGGAACCCGCGCCGTGGTGAGTGTGTTTCTGGCGACCGGATGCCCGATCAGCAACGGATACTTGCCGCTCTTGGGAGAACTCGCGGCGGCCAATCGCGACCGACACGTCGAGTTTTATGGCGTCATCTCAGATCCCTTCGTAACGCTGAGCCAAGCCCGCGAGCATCGCGAGAAGTTCCAAATTCCGTTCCCGGTGCTGTTTGATGGTTCGGGCGAAATGCGTTTGTCGCTCGCTCCGACGCACACTCCCGAAGCTTTCGTGCTCGACCGCTCTGACCGCGTGCTTTACCGTGGTGCGATCGATGACTTGCACGTTCGCGTCGGCCAGAAACTCGAGGCGGCGACGAGATCGTATTTAGCCGACGCGATCGAGTCCGCGGTGACTGCGACGCCAGTCGCGACGCCGAAAACGACGCCGGTCGGGTGCCGGCTCGAAGATCCGCCCAATAAAACGAAAACGGGCGGCATCACGTTCACGCGTGATATCGCGCCGATCATCCAGGCGAACTGTGCGTCGTGTCATCGCCCGAATCGCTCCGGGCCGTTCGACCTGCTGACCTACGACGATGTGAGTGCTCATGCGAACCAAATTGTCGAGGTGACTCATTCGCGGTTCATGCCACCTTGGAAACCGGAGACTGGCTTCGCACCGTTTCGTGACGAGCAACGTCTTTCACAGCACGAATTGTCGCTCGTCGAGGCTTGGGTGGAAAACGGTAAACCCGAAGGCGACATCGCGGATTTGCCAACGCCCGTGCCCATGAGCGACGGCTGGCCCTTGGGCGAACCCGATTTGATCCTGACGATGAAAGATGCGTTTCCGGTCCCGGCCAGTGGTCCGGATATTCGCCAGTACTTTGTGATCCCGACCGGACTCAGCGAAGATCGACTGATCACCGCGATCGACTTTCACCCCGGCTCGCCGCAAGCCGTGCATCACGCCAGTTTCTTTCTCGACACCCAACATCTCGGTCGCAAAATCGATGCGAGCACACCAGGACCTGGCTACGAGGGTTTTGGCGGCCCCAGGTTCCAATCCCAAGGGACACTGAGCAGTTGGTTTCCAGGCATGAGTCCGCATCGATTGCCCGCGGGCATGGGCCGGTTGATCCAGCGTGACGCGGACATCGTGGCCGAGATCCACTACGTCACAACGGGAAAGCCCGAGCTAGATCGCTCGATGATCGGACTCTACTTTGCTCCGCCGACCGCGCGACAAGTGGTCACGGAGTTGCAGGTTGGGAATAAACGAATCAATATCCCAGCGGGTGAGTCGCACTTTTTGCAGCATGCGTACTACACCTTGCCGGTACCGACTTTGATGCTCGACATCGTGCCCCACATGCACGTGCTCGGCCAAGAGATGAAAGTCACTGCATCGCTTCCTGATGGCCGCGTGCTGCCGCTGCTTTGGATCAAGGAATGGGACTTCAATTGGCAAGGTCAATACGCCTTCACGCGTCCCATCCTGTTACCCAAGGGGACCCGCATTGGTGTCGACGCTTGGTTCGACAATTCCACCGGCAATCCCCTCAACCCCAACTCGCCACCCAAGGCCGTACGCTGGGGCGATGATTCCACTGACGAAATGCTGATCTGCATCTTTCAATGCACTTGCAAGACGATGACAGAAATCGATGAGCTCGTTGCCGACCAACAACGCTACATCGAGAATGCGACTCCCAAACCATAATTGCTGGTGCTCCGCCCCCTCCCGTGTTTCAACCGCGAAACACGGCTTCGTTCACCCGGGATCAACAATCACTGAAGTCGACCTTGCGATGAGATTGAGACCTATTTCCAGATTGGCAAATTTGATGGCAATGGAATCACGTACGACCGAGACTTCGCTGGCATCTGCACTATCGATCGGTGCTGGCGTGCCGCCGCTGCGTAATGGCGATCGACTGACTCGCGAAGAGTTATTGAGACGGCATCATGCGATGCCAGGTGTTCATGACGCTGAATTGATCGAGGGAAGAGTCCTCATGCCATCGTCGCTGCTCGGTAAACGACGAGGAGACGCATCTTCATGACGCTCATTCACGCCTTCGACTTACTCGGACATCCGCCCGCGAGTGCACCCGCCGTGGCGGCGATCTTTGGTAGTGATTCGGGCTTGCGGTCTTGGTCGCTCGCCGAGCTGACTCGCGACGGCGACGTGACCCAGTTCGATGGTGAGACGGTTCGTTGGGCTGATTTACGCGATGATTTGGCCACGGCATCACTGTTCGACTTCGGTGACAAGCGAACCATCGCGGTGCGTCGTGCGGATAAGTTTGTCAGCGATCATCGGGCGGAGTTGGAAAAGTTCGTTGCGGCACCGTCGGATGCCAGTCGATTGATTTTGGAGCTCGACACGCTGGCCTCAAATACCAAGCTTTACAAGGCGATTGAAAAAGATCACTTGGTCGTGGCGTGTTCGTCGTCGGTCGATAAGAAGTCGGGTGTGACGGCGGTGAAGCGGCGGAAGTTTCTCACCGATTTTCTTGGCAAACGACACCAAACCAAGCTCACCGCGGGCGCTGCGGATTTACTCGTCGAATTGCTCGGTGAAGAGATGGGGATGCTCGATACCGAGATTGCCAAGTTGGCGTTGTATGGTGAGCCGGGGTCCACGATTGACGAGGCATTGGTGCATGACGTCGTCGCCGGTTGGCAAGGCAAGACGGTGTGGCAGATCACCGACGCGATCGCCAGCGGCGATGCCGCCGAGGCACTTCGTCAGCTCGACAAACTGATGAGTGGCGGCCAAAAGCCGATTGCCTTGTTGCCGCAAGTTTCGTTCTCACTGCGTCGACTCGGCATGGCCACGGCGATCGTGCTGCATCGCGAGGCGATGGGGCGAGCGGTCCAGTTGGATGACGCTTTATCGTCCGCCGGGATACGTTGGCCGGCCGAGCTGCAGCGGGCGAAAGGTCAATTGAAGGGACTCGGCCGACCGCGCGGCAAGAAACTTCTCGAGTGGCTGTTGGACGCCGACTTGCGGCTCAAGGGCACGCACAGCGCCGATGGCCGTGATCGGTTCTTGCTGGAACACTTGGTGGTGCGGTTGGCACGTGTTTCCTAATCCGGCTCGTCGTTCGCCGCTTTTCGACACTGCGACCGCCCGCTGACGGGCA
>JBBSJZ010000663.1:0-3284 GCA_038256795.1 Pirellulales bacterium
CTCGCAGTTCCCATCGTCATGCAGGTACCAGCCGAACGCGCAATGCAATTCTCGACACCCTTCCAATCCGCCTCACACAAGTTGCCGGCGAGTCGCTCGTCCCAATACTTCCACGCATCGCTGCCACTGCCAAGCGTTTGATCTTTCCAGCGCGCCTTGAGCATCGGCCCGGCGGGAAAAAAGATCGATGGGATATCCGCACTGATGGCACCCATCAACGACGCCGGAACCGTCTTGTCGCAGCCGCCCATGAGTACCGCCGCGTCGATCGGGTGACTGCGCAGCACCTCCTCGACTTCCATCGCCATCAAATTGCGATAAAGCATCGTCGAAGGCTTCATGAACATCTCGCCCAGCGACATCACGGGGACTTCGAGCGGGAAGCCTCCGGCTTGCAGGATGCCGCGGCGAATCTCATCGGCCCGGCTGCGGAAATGCGAGTGACACGTGGTCATCTCGTTCCACGTGTTGAGCATTGCGACCACGGGCCGATTCTCGTAATCGGCGTCATCAAACCCCATTCCCTTGAGCCGCGACCGATGCCCAAACGAGCGCAGATCATCGGGACCAAACCAACGATGCGAACGAAGCTGCGAGGGATCTCGCTCGGGTGCACTGGATGACGAACTCATGAAACTTCGCCACGCGCTTTAAAACTGAAATTCTTGCTTTGCGAGAAAAACTCGATCGGGTTGTCGTAGACCACCTTTCGGATCAACGACTCGCTCGTTCCACGTCGACGCAATTCAAAAATGAGATCGGGCACGGCCGTCGGTTTGCTCGGCCCCCAGTCGCCGGCGGAATTCGCCAGCAATCGCTCGCCACCGAATCTCTCGATCATGTCGGCGGCTCGCTCGGGCGTACATTTCGTCACCGGATACAACGTCATTCCGGCCCAAAAACCTCGGTCAAGCACTTCACGAACCGTGTGCTCCTCGACGTGATCAACGAGCACTCGCGCCGGATCGATGCGGGAATCGCCGGTGAGCATGTCAAGGATCATCCGCGTGCCTTGGTACTTGTCCTCCAAGTGCGGCGTATGGATGAGAATTTGCTGGTTGAACTTCATCGCCAAGTCCAAGTGTTCGAGAAAGATCGTCGCCTCGTTTTTGGTGTTCTTATTCAGCCCGATCTCACCGATCCCGAGCACATTGGGTGCTTCAATGAATTCCGGGATCATCGCAATGACGTCCCGCGAGAGCGATATATTCTCGGCTTCCTTGGCATTGATGCACAACCACGTGAAATGCTGGATCCCAAACTGTGCCGCACGCCGTGGCTCGACTTCGGTCAATTGGCGAAAGTAATCTCGAAAGCCATCAACGCTGCCGCGATCATAACCGGCCCAGAATGCGGGTTCGCTCATTGCGACACAGCCCATCCGCGCTAGTACGGCGTAGTCGTCGGTGGTCCGTGAAACCATGTGAATGTGGGGATCGATGTAGTCCATGCGTGCAAATTCGCGGGGTCGTGTAGAGTTGATTTGATTTCAATGACTGAGCCTGCAGATTATCACCCGATGGGTGAGTTTCGAAATGGCGACAATTCAGTATTGATGTCTTATGACCAAAGGTATTTTTCACCGGCCTCTCGAACGCGAGCGTCGGGATTTGTTCACACCTTCATGGTCGCTCGCCAATCGGGTGTGTACTCCCGTGAAAACAATTGCTGCAACATCTCGGCTCGATTCGAATCTTCTTCAAGCAATAGTTCGATACCTCGACCGATCTTGCTTCGTCGCTCAATCATCGTCGCGGAAAGTGGCTCGACGAGACCCGCGCGGTCGACGCGATCCAAGGCCGCAGCGACTTCCAACAACTTGGCTCGAATCTCCAAGAAGGACTCGTTCAATACCGCATCGGCGGATCGCGGACTCATCACGTGTCTCACGGTTGAGGGGGAATCGGAATGGTGAATCATCGCGGGGCTAAATTCGCCTCGCTAGAGTCGCATTATACGATCTATTCGCACGGGTTGGAGTCTAGCTCATGGTCAATTCTTCAGGGGGGGAAGTCCAACGCAGCGTGGTCGACTTGGGTGGGTCCTAACGGTCGTTCGGATCCGATGCGGGTCGAGGCGATACGAAAGCAGCTGAAAGTCGCCGAGATCTTGATCGAGGATGCACGATGAGAGGTACGTTTCCACCATGCAATGCCTTGATTTGACCTTCCGAACGCTGGCGGCAAGCCCGAACGAAGCGGCCATCCATGTCCTCGAAATCGCCCTCGTCGATTCCGATGCGGGCGTTCGTCGACGCGCGGTTACAGCACTGTCGCAGCGTCGTGAAGGTCGCTGTGGCGAATTGCTACTCAAGCATTGGAGTGCCATTGACGAAGCTCAAAAGCAATCGTTGCGGCAGCACCCAGGTCCGCTCCGCGCTGTCATTGCCGCATCACTCACGCACGTTAACGATGCCATTCACGAAGCCATCGACGCGGCATCGTTCCTGCGCCATTTTGAATTGATCGCTCGACTCGTTGACCTCGCCGAAACGCACGTCTCGCACACGGTGCGCCAGTCGGCCGGCAAGGCGGTTGCCCACCTCGCCGAACTGCTCGGCTCCCAGGCATGCGACGGCCATGATCCGGGTTCCATCCGCATCGATGCGATGGGTCGACTCGCGAAGTCGGTGGAGCAATTCTCGCTGCATCGAAACCGTAATCTCATCGACGCGTTCCTACTCGGGTCGATCAGTCGTGATAGCCAACTGCTGCAGATGCTCGACTCGCAATCGCCGCACCAGGATGTCTTGCTCTCACGACTGCGCCACAGCAACCGCCCCTACATCGCACGCTTGCTGGCGAGTCTGCTGCGTCGACCAAAATTGGAACTCGCCATCGCGGCTCTGATTGGGACTCGCGGCGATGCTATCTTTCGCACCGCGATTCTTGACCAGGTCGGCATCGATCCGAGCAGCAGCACGCTGCACCACTTGGCGATGATCGGACCGCTTGCCTGTCTCGATGTGCAACCCTCGGCCGCGGCGGCAATGACGGATGCGGCGCACGCGGCACTGCTGCACATCATCGCCCAAACCACGGCGTCGATGCAGGAGCGATTGCGCTTCGCGGTAGCCGCGATCCGGCGACATGACACGACGACGACGCACGCGGCCACGACACTGCTCATGAAACTCGAGCCGCTCGACCCAAAGTTCTGGATCGATGCCGCGATCGAGTTGGCGGGCGATTTTGATGCGCGACGATCTCTTTCCGATGACGCGTCGCTACTGGGCGATCTGCTGGACTTGCTCAGCCACGATGACTCGGCTGTGGTGCAAGCCA
>JBBSJZ010000664.1:0-3283 GCA_038256795.1 Pirellulales bacterium
AAGACGAACCAGCCGACGGGATCGTTGAAGAGTGAATCCGAGCATAATGCACACGTCGTTCGTACGGGGGCGGTATTTTTGAGGGCTGAGAGCAGCCCTGCATCATAAATCTGTCGCGGGCTAATTTCACAGTCTTATTGGCTGGAAATTCGCCTTTCGCAAAATTTTAGTGGATCTTGGCGGCTGCTTCACGCGTTATGAACTGCGTAGCATGAGCGTTTGAATGGCGAAATGCAAAACACTTTTTCGGGAATCTACAGTTCCACCCGCAGCGAAGGCTCCGGTGAGGACACGCTAGATAGCCCGAGAGGGGGAACTTTTCCAGCCTTGACGCTTCAAACCCAGTGCTCGCCGCATTACCCTGATTCTCATTCGGTCGCGATCGAAATTGTCGCAAACGTTGATATTTCCCGCCCAGGCCATATTATGACCCGCAAGCCAGCCCGATCTTCCCTCGTTAACTCGCAACGACGAATCAACGTTCGCCGACGCTTGTTGATGGAGCAATTGGGGGATCGACGTGTTTTGGCGGCGTTGACGGGTGTCGTCTTCGACGATGTGAACGGGTCGCTCGTGCAAGACGCCAGCGAGTCCGGCCTCGAGTCCCGGCTCGTGTTCTTGGATCACAACGACAACGGCAATCTCGATGCTAATGAGTCGTACCAGCTCACGGATACGGTCGGCAGCTTTTCGTTTGCCGACGTGGCCGATGGCTTGGCGATCGTTCGCGTTTTTGACGGCAGCGCCAGCCAACGACAAACGTTCCCCGTGGCGGCTGAGACGACTCGGCCCGCCGTCGAAGTCCCCGGTGTCGAAAAGGTCTTGGTGAACGCGGCCGGCGCGATCGCGCTCACGAGTGACACGATCGTCTCAGCCAATCTGGTGACGGGACAATCGACGAGCGTCGCCAGCTTCGGTGCGGTGACCTCGGCCCAGCGATTGTCCGACGGTCGATTGATCGTGATCGGATCGGGCGAGAATGGTGAGACGGCGTGGGTGGTGGATGCGGCCCAGGCGACGGCGACAGCCATTGATTTATCGGGAGCCGCCAGTGGTGCCGTTTGGTCGAGCTTGGCCCTCGGTCTCGATGGTAGTGGCGTGCTCATCGAAGCCTCTGAAACGTCGACGGCGGTTCGCTCGATCGACGCCAGTGAGCCTGACAATATAACGACGGCCGGGACGACCACGATGGTCGCGGCAAATTCGACCGCAATCAGTTCCGCCAGCGGAAATCGCAGCGTCATCGCGTCGCCGGATCCCACCGGACTGAGTCTGACGCTGTGGAGTAATTCCACGGCAAGTCTGGTTTCGTTTAACCCGATTATCGTCTCGGGAATTAATGAGCTGTTGGCGTTCGATGATGCATCGGGATTGCTCGCAGCAAGAACTGTCGACGGCGGTGTCAGTGTGTTGGACGTCGACGCCAACTTTGCCGAGCTGCAACGTATCGAAGACGTCAGTGGCCCCGTCGCGATCGATCCGATTCGTGAACTCCTCTTCTCGATTTCAACACCGGACGGGTCACTGCTTGTCCGTAGCCTGCTCGCTGGCGACGTGATTGCCGCGTTACCGATTTCTCAACCGGAGCTCGGCGAAATCACTTCGCTGTCGCTGGGGTCGGGCAGCGGCACCTTGGTGGTGGTCGGTGCGACGGGATTCAAAGAAGTGCTGCTGCGTCGACCCATCGCGCATCGCGTGACGATTGTCGCCGGTGAAGACGCCGAGCCGATTCGGTTCGGGTTCGTCGCGCTGAGCGATAACACGCCGCCATCGTTCGTGACTGACCCGAGTTTCGACATGCTCGAGGATCAAACCTTAAGCGAGCCGGCACCCGCCGCGATTCTCGACGCCGCGGACCTCGAAGGTGACGAGTTTGTGATTCTCCAGCAAACCGCCGCCGCCCATGGAACGCTTGCCATCAGCCCGCAAGGGGCGATCGATTACGTTCCGATCCTCGACTACTTCGGTGCCGAAACGGTGACGGTACGCTTGCACGATGGTCGCTCGTTGTCACCACCGCTACTGCTCCGCGTCCTCGTCTCGCCGGTTCCCGATGCTCCCCTCGGCGTGGACATTTTGCTGAACCCTATTACTGAGAACTTGGAACTGGGTGAACCTATCGGAACGGTCGTGATCAATGACCCCGACTTGGTCAACAATCACCTCATCACGGTCGATGATCCACGGTTGCAAATCATCGGCACCCAAATCTTTAACCATACCGGCATTTTTGACTTTGAAACCGAGCCCACGATACCTCTCAAGCTAACGATCACGGATCCGGAAACCGGTACCGAGATCGTCAAGAATGTCACGCTCAATATCCAGGACGCGAACGACCCGATCACGGGCATCGTCCCGAATGATGTCAGTGTCTTTGAGAACGTGGTTGGCGAATTGATTGCGGGCTTGGAAGTGCTCGATCAAGACGATGAGCAATCGCACACCCTCACGGTCGATGACGATCGATTCATCATCGATGGTTTCGATTTGCGTTTGGCCGACGGCGTCGCGCTGGACTACGAAGCCGGCGCGACCATCGTCATCAACGTCACCGCTACCGAGCTCGGGACCGGCGGTACGTTCACTCAAGCGATCACCGTTCGCGTCAAAGACATTCCCGAGCAACCCCAGACGCTCGGGTTGTCCAACCAAACCGTCGAGGAAAAGAAGGCGGGATCCGACGTCGGTGACGTGCTCATCGATGGTCGCATCGCCGACACCCGATACGCACTCAGCGTGGATGATCCCCGTTTTGAAGTTTCGGGAACCAAGCTCAAATTGGTCGCGGGCGTGAGCGTCGACCGTGCCACTCAAAGCGAAATCGAACTGGAAATCACCGCCACGGATTCTCAAAGCCAGTTCTCGGCGATCACGGGCATGTTCGTCATCTCGGTGCTCAAACAGGATCTGCCCTACCACAACGATGACTTCCCCGAAGACGTCAACAACGATGGCAGTGCGACCGCCGCGGATGCGTTGGACATCATCAACTATTTGAATGTGTACGGACCCGGGCCGGTGGGTCGCGGCGACTCCGATTTGCTTTTCGATGTCAATGGTGATGGTCATGTCACGGCGCTCGATGCATTGATCGTCATCAATCAACTCAATCGAACCGAACTGGGCGGCGGAACGGTGGGCGGTGAGCCCGAACCCGAAGAAATGTCGCAATCGCCGGTGATCCCGCAGGCGCCCGTAATCCCGCAGGTGCCCGTAATCCCGCAGGTGCCCGGTGCGCCCGAGACCCCACCCAGCTTCGGAAGTGACCGATCCGGTGGCG